>CADAYJ010000045.1:30606-39499 GCA_902792115.1 uncultured Ruminococcus sp.
GCACCTGCGCCGAGACCTGCACCGGTACAGGCTCCGGCTCCTCAGATGAGCGAGACGAGAGCGCCCAAGTTCGACGAGTGGAAATGCCCGAACTGCGGCGAGATCAATAACAAGTACACCGACGTTTGCAGCTGCGGATTTACCCAGCAGCAGGCAAGGCTTATGAAGCAGGGTGCAGCCGTTCAGCAGAACTACCGCCCTGCACCGGCACAGGCACCCGTAGTGGCTCCGAGAGCGGCAACTCAGGCAGCGGCTCCCGTAACGCCTCCGCCGATTCCGCCGCAGCCGGCACATGAAGAACGCAGAACTCCGCCGAAGTCGATATTTGCATCGATGAGAAGCAAGAAGACGTCTGACGCTCCTCAGCCGGGTCCTGCGAGCCACGTAGTTCAGGCGGCTCCGCCTTCAACGAAGAAGGACAACGACCGCGAGCCGTATTTCGACGAGTGGAAATGCCCCGAGTGCGGCACGATCAATAACGATTACGTAACGGCCTGCAGCTGCGGCTGCACCCAGAGAAGGGCTAAGCGCCTTATGGCTCAGGGCGGCAATAAGTGATCCGGACAGAACAAAACAGCTTTTAACAAGAGGCTCCTGCGAAAAGCGGGAGCCTCGGTTCGTCTGTATAGCAGCAATTTGCACATCAAAAGGCTTTTGTCCGGCGCACCGTGGCGGAAAATAATCAGAACGGTTCATCAACAATTTTCCCCCAATTTCTGCCAAATCTATCAAAAATAGGTTGACAGTTGGCGGCTGTTTGGTGTACAATAATATCGCAGTGAGGTCGGCGCTTAGCTGCCGGCCGGGAATTCCGAAATTTTTTTCGCGGCCGAGCTTCGCGGATAATTGTTACAGATGGGAGTGTGTATTATGAAAAAATCGGGAGAGCTTTGCAAGGTGGACGCCCTCGGCAGGATCGTTATCCCCGTCAGGCTCAGGCGCAGCCTCGGTTTGAAGACGAACGATCCCCTGGAGGTGTATACGAACGACGACGAGATCGTGCTTCGGAAGTATATCCCCGTGTGCGTTTTCTGCGGAAGCGAGGAGGATCTGATCTTGTACAAATCGAAGTATGTCTGCGCTGAGTGCGCTGCACAGATCAGTCAGGCAGATTGACGGCGCCGTTCGATACAGGCTTCGGCGAGAGTTTTTGCCGGTCAGGGATAATTTGCGGTGGCATATTGCGCAAAAAAACAAGTTAAATTTTGTGAACAATTAACCGTCGCTATTTTATATCGGATAATTGAAAAAGAGAGCAAAAAATGATACAATAAATTGGAGACACCGGCGCTGTCATACGGAAAATTTACCGGACAGGATAAGCCGGACGTTGCACACGGTGCAGCTGTCTGTGCTCCGGTTTTGCGGATCCGTTTTTGCTCCGTGAGCTGCGTGCGGTGAATAGGCTTCACGGGCTGACGCGCGGTTCGGAGAGGCGTCTGCGGCCGACAGTGATGGAGGAAATAAAGTGGATAAAGAAAAAGTGAAGAGAATGTTGTGCAGTGCGGCTGCCGCACTGATGATCGCGGTTCCCGTTTGCGGCTCGATGAGCGTGTTTGCGGACACGGATACCGACGTCGAAGCAGGCAGCGATACTGACGAAAGTATTACCGAGACGAAGGTGGAGGAGAGTTCAGTGGCAGAATTAGACAAGCTGGCATACAGCGGAAATGACCTTGGTGCGACGTACACGAAGGAAGCTACGACCTTTAAGGTCTGGTCTCCGACGGCACAGAAGGTTCAGGTGCTCATTTACGCTTCCGGCAGCGACGACGAGGAGAACAGCAAGTATCTCTCGGCGACAGAAATGACGTACGACGACAAGTGCGGTGTGTGGTCGGCGACGGTCGAGGGCGATCTGCTGAACAAGTATTACACATATTACGTTTACAACGGCAAAAAGGGCAAGGAGACTGTCGATATCTACGCGAAGGCGGCAGGCGTGAACGGCAACCGCGGAATGATCGTCGATCTGGCAAGCACGAACCCGAAGGGCTGGGAGAATGACGGCCACGTCAGCGTCGATACACAGTCCGAGGCGATCGTCTGGGAGGTCAACGTAAAGGACTTTTCGAGCGATCCGGCGAGCGGCGTGAGCGAAGGCAACCGAGGAAAGCACCTGGCGTTCACCGAGAAGGGAACGACGGTCGGCGGTTCGGGAACCGGTACAACGTGTCTTGATTACCTCAAGGAGCTTGGCGTCAACTACATTCAGCTCCTTCCCATATATGACTTCGGCTCCATTGACGAGAGCGGCTCGCCCGATCAGTTCAACTGGGGCTACGATCCGAAGAACTACAATGTCCCCGAAGGCTCCTACTCGACGAATCCGTACGACGGCAACGTCAGGATCAACGAGGTCAAGCAGATGGTGCAGTCGATCCACGAGAGCGGCATGGGCGTCGTAATGGACGTCGTATTCAACCACACGTACGAGGGCGCAAAATCGTGGTTCAACATGACAGTGCCCGATTATTACTACCGCCTCACCGAGAGCGGAACGTGGTCGAACGGCTCGGCGTGCGGCAATGACACGGCTTCCGAGCATCTCATGTTCCGCAAGTTCATGGTGGACTCCGTTGTTTACTGGGCTTCCGAATACCACATCGACGGCTTCCGCTTCGACCTGATGGGGCTTCACGACGTAGAGACGATGAAGCAGATCCGCGAAGCGCTCGACAAGCTGCCCGGCGGCGAGAAGATACTCATGTACGGCGAGGGCTGGAACCTCCAGACGAGCGCGGAGCCGGGAACGGTCATGGCGACTCAGCAGAACGTACGGAAGATCGGCGACAGAGTCGGCGCGTTCAACGACGGCTTCCGCGACAGCGTAAAGGGACACAACTTCAACGCCGCCGAGGGGGGCTATATCCAGGGCGGCCAGGGGCAGGCAGGCGTGAAATCCGGCATCAAGGCGGAGACGGACGGAAGCTGGGCTTCTGTTCCGACGCAGGTCGTAACGTACAACTCCTGCCACGACAATTACACGCTCTGGGACAAGCTCGTCGCTTCGAGCGGCTCGGCGAACGATTACGAGGTCAGAAACGAGACTCTCGTTTCAATGAATAAGCTGGCGGCGGCAATTTCTCTGACGTCGCAGGGAATAAACTTCTTCCAGGCAGGCGAGGAGTTCGCAAGAACGAAGCACGGCGACGAAAACAGCTACTGCTCGTCGTGGCGCATTAACAAGCTCGACTGGAACCGCAGGAACGAATACAGCGACCTCGTCCAGTATTACGCAGGTCTCATCGAGATCAGAAAGAGCTTCGCGCCCTTCACGGACGCTACCGATACAACGGCTAAGAGCATCAGCTTCCTCGATACGGACAAGGGCGTGATCGCGTACACTGTCAAGAATTCCGTCACCGCCGGAACGCAGTGGGGCTACGCGGCAGTCTTCTTCAACGCGACGAACGAGGACAAGGAGATCCCGATCGCCGGCAGCGGCGTTCCCTCAGAGTGGGTGACCGTCGTAAACGGCGACAGCGCAGGGCTGAGCGGCCTTTCCGTCGTGACGGACGGCGTTGCAAGAGTCAAGGCGGGTACGGCGCTCATGCTCGTTGACAAGGAGAGCTTCGACAGCCTTTCGATCAAGTCGCAGAAGGGCATCGTAACGGTAAAGCACGTGAATGCAGAGACGGGCGACGTCATAAAGACGCAGGTCATCTCCGGAATGATCGGCAGCAAATATTCGATAAAGCCGGACGCCGGTCTTTCCATGAATTATACATACGACAAGGCATCGGGCAGCGTTACGGGCGTTTTCTCCGAGGAGAACAAGGAAGCGACGCTCAGCTACAACGTGTATAACGGCACGTACGGCACGGCGACGATCTCCTTCGTAAACGGAGAGACGGGCGAGGAGCTTGCCGAGAGCATCGTCCAGAGGGGCAGAACGGGCGACAGGTACTACACAGCCGAGCTGCCGACGATCACGGGCTACGCGCTCGACCTTACGCACCTTCCCCAGAACGGCGCGGGAAAATACACCGACGGAAATATCGACATCGTGTACAAGTACCTTCCGACGAAGAACGAGCCTGTCACGGTTCACTACTACAATAAAAACAACTGGAGCGGCCTCACGCTCTACGCATACGGCAACGGCCTGCAGAACCGCAGCGAGACGAAGGAGCTTCTCGGCTCATGGCCGGGCGCTCCGATGAATGACGACGGAGACGGCTGGTGGTCGTATACGATCCCGTCGGAAGCGCTTGACGGCGTGAGCGGGATCAGAGTTATCGCGGCTCACGGCAACGCACAGGATCCTCTCTCCGGCAACGAGGGCTATCTCGTTTCGGGCGAGGTGTGGATCAACGACGGCGCCGTCACGGACAAGCACGACAAGGAGGTCGTAAGCACCGGCAGGGTGAACGTGATCTACGTCGATTACACCGGCGCGGTCATAGACAAGGACGTTGTTGCAGGGCGCGTTGAGGAGAGCTACAATATCGTTCCGAAGGATTTCTTCGGCTACGAGCTTATTGACGGCTCCGCAAACTCGGCAGGCAGCTACGCGGCAGACGAGATAAACGTCATTTTCAACTATAAGCCGAACTACGGCAAGAGCCTGATCGTATGGCTCGCGGCAGGCGGAGTAGCCGTTCTTGCCGGCGGTATCGCGGCGTTTATCCTCAGAAAGAGGAACTGAGAAAAATCAGGATCAAAGCGGCTTCGGCGCGGACGGCGTCCGCACTGCTGCCGCTTCGGGCATTTGCCCTATAACATCAAACAAAATCACAAGGAGGCAAACAGAATGAGACTAAAGAAGACTATGTCGGCGATCTTAGCGGCGGCGATGCTCTCTTCCGTCCTCGCGACGGCAGGCGCTGTAAATGCAAGCGCAGCCGGAGACACGGGGATACCGGATTTCTCATCGTACAAAACGTATGACGGCAGCGACCTCGGTGCCGTGTACACCCCCGAATCGACGACCTTTAAGGTGTGGGCGCCTTCGTCTACGGACGTTAAGCTGAAGCTCTACGCCACGGGCAGCGATACCGAGGAGGGCGCAAAGGAACTCGGCGAGCACGAAATGACGTTCGACGAGAAAACAGGCGTGTGGAGCGTCACGGTAGGCGGCGATCTCAAGAATCAGTATTACACATACTATCTTAAGAACGAATTCTGCCCGGACGGCAAGGAGGTCGTTGATATCTACACAAAGGCTGCCGGCGTCAACGGCAACCGCGGAATGGTAGTCGATCTCGATTCCACCGATCCCCAGGGCTGGTCAAGCGACGCGCGCCAGCTCGTTGAATCCCCGACGATGGCGGAGGTATGGGAGCTTCACGTAAAGGATTTCTCATACGATCCCGAATCCGGCGTTACCGATGCTTACAGAGGCAAGTACATGGCGTTCACGGAGTTTGAGACGACTCTCAACAATGCCGGCGACGTCAAGACCTGCATGAACTACTTAAAGGATCTCGGCATCAACTACGTTCAGATCAACCCGATGTATGACTTCGGCTCCGTAGACGAGGCGTCTACCGACGACACGCTCTTCAACTGGGGCTACGATCCGAAGAACTACAATGTTCCCGAAGGCTCCTACTCGACGAACCCCTACGACGGCAACGTCAGGATCAACGAGATGAAGCAGATGATCAAGGCGCTCCACGACAACGGCATCGGCGTTATCATGGACGTCGTTTACAACCACACATACGCCACGGAGAATTCCTGGTTCAACCTTACAGTTCCGTATTATTATTACAGGCAGAAGCCCGACGGCTCATGGTCGGCTGCTTCCGGCTGCGGCAACGACACCGCTTCCGAGCGCGAGATGTTCAAGAAGTTCATGGTGGATTCTATTCACTACTGGGTAACCGAGTACCACCTCGACGGCTTCCGCTTCGACCTTATGGGACTTCATGACTGCGACACGATGAACGCTATCCGCGACGACCTCGATCAGATCGATCCGAGGATCATCATGTACGGCGAGGGCTGGTCGATGTCCTCCTACACGGACGACACCAACTGGGCAGGCAAGACGACCTCGCTCTGCAACCAGGCAAAGGCGAAGAGAGTAAGCGAAAGGATCGGCTTCTTCAACGACAGTATCCGCGACGCTCTCAAGGGTAAGTTCAACAACCTCAGCGCAGGCTACGTATCCGGTCAGACGGGCGCTTCCGTCACCGTTATGAAGGGTATCGAAGGTCAGTACAGGGGCGAGTCCTGGAGCGGCAAGGCGCCCGGACAGAACGTCGTTTACTCCTGCTGCCACGATAACAATACTCTCTGGGACAGACTCGTCCGCACAGAGTACGGCTCCAAGCCCGAGCACGATCTCTTTGACAACAGAAACGAGATGCTCGTTGAGAGCAACAAGCTCAGCGGCGCTATCGTCATGACGTCTCAGGGTATCCCGTTTATCCTCGCCGGCGAGGAGTTCGCAAGAACGAAGTACGGCGACGAGAACAGCTACCGTTCACCGGCGGACGTCAATATGCTCGACTGGTCGAGAACGGCTGATTACGGCGACATCGTTTCCTACTACAAGGGCCTTATCAAGCTCAGACACGCATTCCCCGGCTTTACGGACGGCACACAGGCTTCCGGTGAGGCGATCGAGATGCTCGACGCTCCGAAGGGCGTTATCGCATACAATCTCCCGAACGTAGTTGACAAGTCCGGCAAGACGTGGTCCAACGTCATTGTAATGTTCAACGGCAGCCGCAAGGAAGCAGCGACGGTCGCACTTCCCGGCGCATCATCTGCCGGCGGCGACATTGACGGCGACGGCGACGTAACCTCCAACGACGCGCTCCTCATTCTCAGAAGCAGCCTCGATATGGAGAGCTTCGACGACGCTCAGAAGCAGGCAGCAGACCTCGACGGCGACGGCGTTATCACCTCCAACGACGCGCTTCTCGCGCTTCGCATCAGCCTCGGCATGGGCGACGCTCCGACGAGCGGTGCAGGCGATACGGAATTCTCCGTTATCACGGACAAGTCCACGGCAGGCGTCAAGGAGCTTGACGTTGTTTCCGGCAGAGTAACTCTTCCGCCCAGCTCGACGCTTATCCTCGTTCCGAAGAGCGAGTATGACAGAGTAGACCTCAGCAGCCTCATTGATCCGAACGAGGGCAGAGTGGTTGTAAATCACATCGACCAGGCGACGAACGAAGTTCTGCGCACAATCGTTATCACAGGCACGGAAGGTCAGTATTATACGACTCAGCAGGCGTCCGACCTCTCGCTTGAGTACGATCTCGTAAAGGTAGACGGCGATGCTTCCGGCAAGATCAAGAAGGGCGAGACGACAGTCAACTATATTTACAAGCTGTTTGAGGGCGGCGTAGGCACAGTTTCCATCAATTACCTCAACGAAAAGGGCAGAGGTCTCCAGGATACTATCACGATCAGAGGCAGAGCAGGCACGGATTACACATCGGAGCAGCTTTCCTTCCCGTGGTATGAGATCGACAAGGTTCCGGACAACGCTTCCGGCAAGATCGTCAAGGGCGAGACGAATGTAGATTACATCTACAAGGAGTCCGACAAGATCTACGAGAACACGATCCACGTTGCAATGGGCCAGAACACGAACTTCGTTCCGAACCTGCACCTGTGGAATATTTACGACGCTGCAACGAATAACAAGAGCTACGGCACAACGTGGCCGGGCGTTAAAATGACAGACGAGGACGGCGACGGCTGGTACGAGTATTCCTTCAAGAACGGCAACGGCTACAACTGGATCGTCAACGATCCGATCGGCGGCTCTCAGACTGCGGATATGTTCTCCGTAGGCGATATCTGGGTAATCTGCAACGGCTCCGCTTCCACTGTTGACGTTTACGATCACAACCCCGACGAGGGCGACGAGGATCCGAACGAGGTGAAAGGCTCGCTCGTAGTTATCCACAAGGATCAGAACGGCAACGAGATCGACCGCGAGAGAGAGAAGAAGGGCGCAGTAGGCAAGGCCTACACGACAAGTCCGCTCGATTCCGCTTGGTATAAGCTCGACGAGACGAAGCTGCCCGAGAACGCCGAGGGCACATACATCGACGGCACGATCGAGGTAGTTTACTACTACGAAGCTGTCGAGACGAAGAAGGCTGTCGTTCACGTTAAGGTTACGGACGACGCAGGCTTCGAGCCGACTATCTGGTACTGGGGCGACAACGTAAAGGACGCACCCTCCGCATGGCCGGGCATCAAGATGGCGGACGAGGACGGCGACGGCTGGTATGAGCAGACAGTCGAGACGATCGACACATACAGCTGGATCATCAACGACGGCGCGCCAAGCACCGACAAGAAGACTGCCGACCACGACGGCGAAGAGGGCGACGTATGGATCGTAGCGTCCGCACCGTCAGAGAAGGGCATAAAGGTCTATAAGACAAACCCCGATCTCGAAACACCGGCAGCCGATTGATAACGGCTCAATAAAAAACATCCGGGCGGAAGCGCAGTGCTTCCGCCCTCTGTTTGTCAATAAAATCTCGCATCACCCCGGCGTGAATTCTTTTCTTTGCGGTTAAAATATTTAAACCTGATTGCAGGGTGCTTCCGGTCGGTTCCGCCTGCCCCTCTGCACGGAATACAATAAAGATAGAATAAGAAGAACGCGAGCCTTGCGAGCGCCTACTCCAACAAACCCTCATCAATAAAGCCCGGACAGCATCTCACGGGGGAAGATTCCAAAGAGGGGGACGAAGCACCGGTCACCACAGGTTCACTTGCTTCGCCCCCCTCTTTGGCACGCTTTTGGTGACTTTTGCCGTGTAGGAAAAGTCACTCGCCGGCCGCGGCGATAGAGCGGCGGAGGGGGAGTGAGAGGTTTAGGGAGAGTTCCCGTTGAGAAACGAGGCTGTATATTTCTAAAGTAACTAAATCGCGGTTTTTCGGTTATATGCAGGGGGCTTTCCGGTCG
>CADAYJ010000046.1 GCA_902792115.1 uncultured Ruminococcus sp.
CGGCAAAGGCTCCCGTCACCTGCGTGCCATTCGTGAACCGGTCGTCGAGCGTCAGCTCCGCACCGGTGAACGGCTTATCGCCGGCGACAGCGCCTTCTGCGTTGACCGGTGACAACGTGAACGTGAAGTCCTGATTGGTATCCGTCCCTTGGACGGTCTTACCAACGCGAATCTGATTCAAGTTGAAGTTGATCGCGACCGGGTAGTTGGTCACGGTCGAACGGTATTCACCGGCTGTATCAGCGGGAATCGTGATCTCACGATTCGTGTAATACGTGCGGAATCCGCTCAACGCATGTTCGGTGACGGTATATGTGCGGTCAGCATCCGCTTTCGGGATGAGTACTGTCGACGTCCAGTTTGAGCTCTTACTGATGTCAATGCCCGGATAACCGGTGCACTTGCCGCCAGCCGCGTCCTTGCACGTCACGTCCACAGTCACCACCTACGTTGAGTCCACAGCCGGAATCTCCGCAGGCGGCAAGACGGGGCTTACGTCTCTCGTGACGGGCGTCTGTTTCCTGCTCTCGCTCTTCCTTTCGCCGATCGTCGGTCTTGTTCCCAGCTCCGCTACGGCTCCGATACTCATCATCGTAGGCGTTATGATGTGCGGCGCTTTGAAGGACATCGACTGGAAAGACATCGAGACGGCTATCCCCTGCTTCCTCACCGTCGTAGGAATGCCGTTCTTCTACTCGATCACCGACGGTCTCGCGTTCGGCTTCATCTCGTTCGTCGTAGTAAAGCTCGCGATGAAGAAGGCAAAGGAAATCCACCCGCTGATGTACGTCATTGTGGTGCTTTTCTTCATCAAATATCTTCTCACGGCTCTTTCGACGATCGGCGTTATCTGATAAACCGCGTCAAAGCGATCAATGCTCCCGGCACAGCTCCGGGGGCATTTCTTTTTTCCCGCAAAGCATCATTGTTTTTCATATATTCACACATTTTCATTTTAAATGTGATATAATTACCATGTGAAATTTTACATCTAAAAACCGCTGCGGAGTTCCTTATGAAAAAGCAAAGCAAGACATTATTTATCCTTTTGATCGTAATACTGATGATCGTCTCGTCTTTCGCGGGTGTTTTTCTGTTTTTCAGCATCACAGCCGAACAGACGAAGGAATCGGGCATCAACAAGCTGGAGTCGATCAATTCCGAGCTGGAGAAGACGATCAACCGTTCAAAAAACACCGTCCTGCAGTACGCGGTCGAGATTCAGCCGTATCTCGACGACGAGGCGGCGCTGAAGGTGTTCATCACGGACAAGAAGGACAGCGCTCTGCAGCTTGCCGGCAGCCACTGCCTCAACGTCTTCGCGGCGGCGCCGGACTGGTACATCATTCCGGAGTACAGCCTGCCGAGCGGCTTTGATCCGACGAAGGAGTTATGGTACGAGGGCGCAAAGAAGAGCGGCGGCAAGCCGTTTGTTTCGGAGTCATTCGCCGATCCGCTGACGGGAAAGGTGTACTACACCGTCTCGATCATGCTAAGCGACAACAGGACGGTCATCGGGCTTGACTACGCGATGGACGATATCAAGGAGCTTCTCAACAAGCTCGACAGCGACGGCTCTCACAAGGCTGTTATCGTCTCGGACGACGGCATCATCAAGGCAAGCACCGACAGCAAGCTGATCGGAAAAGAGCTTAATAAAACGATCCCCGAATACTCCGGCGTTTTCTCTCTCGTAAGGGAGACAGACGAAACAGTCAACCTCAATCAGCGAGGGATCAACACGTTCGGCGTTCACTCCGAGCTTGGGTGGTGCCTCATCACGAGCGAGCGCAATCTCACGCTCTACAAGACGTCATACATTCAGTTCATCGCAATGACCGTGCTGCTTCTGTTCGTATTCGCGTTCATCATCATGATGTACCTCAAAGGGCTCAAGGCAGCGAAGAGTATGCACGAGACGCTTGAATTCAGAGACAGGTTCCTCCGGCGCTCGTTCAACGAGCTAAAGGAGCCTCTCGCAAGCATCATGAGCAGCTCGAGCGAGGAAAACATCAAAAGCTCCGGCGACTATGAAAAGGAGCTTTCCGATATCCGCACGGCGGCGGAGATACTCTCCGACAGGCTCTCTCAGCTTATCGCCGTTTCAAACTTTATCCGCAACGATCAGAAGAAGATCAGCGACGCCGCGTACAAGGAGGTACGCAGCAGCAGGAAGTTCCGCGCACTGATCCTTTCGGCGCTCTCGATCGTGTTCATCATGTCCTCGTACATCAACATATTCGCCGTCTCGGACTACGGCAGGAACCGTATGCAGCACGAGCTTGATATGTACGAGTACCACCTTTCAAAGTGGGTGGATATGCAGAAGGGTACTCTCGATATATTTTGCAGCTTCGTCTCCTCAAACCCGGAGCTGCTGGAGAATTACAGCAAGCTGGTCGAGGAGCTGAACAGTATCGCGGAGCAGTACCCCGATATCTCCGCAAGCTACATGACGTCGGGAACGACGAGCCACACGGTCTACGTCAGCAACGGCTTTAAGCCGGGAAGTGACTTCCATGTTGAGGATCGCCCGTGGTACAAGGAGACTCTTGTCTCGGACGAGGGCTGGAGCATATCAGAACCGTATTTCGACTATCAGACGGGCAGCTACTGCATCACCTTCTCCGAGCGCGTTTACGACAACAGGACGGGCGAATTTCTCGGCATCTTCGCCACGGACTACTACCTGGACAAGCTGGAGGACATTCTCGGCACCAGCTACACCGACGACGGATACGCATTCCTCACGGATATGAACGGCGATATCCTCAACCACCCCTACGGCTTCTACCAGATGTCCGACAGCAACACCACCAATATCAGGGGGCTTCCCTACGGAAAGACAAAGCCGGACGGAACGCACATCTCGTTTGTAAACGATTACGACGGCTCGCACCGCGCGGTGATCGCGAGAACGAACGATCAGTCGAAATTTACGATATACGCAGTTTACCGCGTTCTGCCCGTTTACAAGAATATCCTCACATACAGCATACTTTCGATAATCGTCCTGATATTCTGCATTATTTACGTGTACCGGCTCATGAGCAGCCTTATCCGTCTTCAGGAGAACACGAACAAGAAGCTGCGGCTCTCGGCAGACGCGGCGATCGCAGCCGACGAGGCGAAGAGCGGCTTCCTAGCGCAGATGTCCCACGAGATAAGGACGCCGATCAACGCCGTTCTCGGAATGAACGAGATGATCCTGCGTGAGACGGACGACAACACGATAATCGAGTACGCTTTGAACATTCAGAACGCCGGAAAAACGCTGCTCTCGCTCATCAACAGCATTCTCGACTTCTCGAAGATCGAGGACGGCAAGATGGAGATCATTCCCGTAAAATACGATACGGCGACGATGATCCACGACCTCGTCACGTCGATCTCTCCGAGAGCGGAGTCGAAGGGGCTGGAGTTTATTGTAAGAGCAGACGCGACGCTGCCGGCGGAGCTGAAGGGCGACGACGTCCGCCTGAAGCAGGTTATCTCAAATCTGCTTACAAACGCCGTGAAGTACACCGAGAAGGGCACGATCACATTTATCATAAAGAAGGAGTATCAGCACGACGACAGCATCGAGCTTTACGTCGAGGTCACCGATACGGGCATCGGCATCAAGGAGGAGGATATCCCTGCTCTGTTTGAGTCGTTCCGAAGGCTCGACGAGAAGCGCAACAGGAACATCGAAGGAACAGGACTCGGAATGTCTATCGTCACGAAGCTGCTCGAAATGATGGACAGCAAGCTCGAGGTAACGAGCGTTTACGGCGAAGGCTCCACGTTCTGCTTCCGCGTGAAGCAGAGGATCGCCTCCCCCGTCACGATGGGCGATTACACGAGCAGGATCGCAAAGAAGTTCAGCGTCGATATGAAGAGCAGACATCTTTACGCTCCGAAGGCAAAGGTGCTCGTTGTTGACGACAACGAAATGAATCTGCGCGTAGCCGTAAGTATGCTGCGCATTTACGGGATCGAGCCGGAAACGGCAGGCTCCGGCGAAAAGGCGATTGAGATCCTCAAAAGGAATGATTATCACATTATCCTGATGGATCATATGATGCCGGGGCTTGACGGTATCGAGGTGCTCGAAAAGATCCGCTGCGACAAGCTGATAAGCGAGGATACGGCGGTCATTGCGCTGACGGCTAACGCCGTTGTCGGAGCGCGCGAGATGTACCTTAAAGCAGGCTTCGACGACTATCTCACTAAGCCGATCGAGAGCCGCGACCTTGAAAAGCACCTCAAGCATTTCCTTCCGGAGTCTCTCATAAGCTACAAGAAATCGCAGCCGAAGAATCACTCCGAAACGCCGGAGGATCACGCAGCCGACAGCTTCACTGCCGTACAGCTGAAAAAGCTGCACGACGTCTGCCCGTCGCTCGATCCGCTGACCGGTCTCTCCTACTGCATGGATTCAAAGGAATTCTACCTCGACACGCTGGAGGGATATCTTGAAGCGGACAAGCTCAGCGTTATGGAGAAGGCGTTTGAGACGAATGATATGAAGCAGTACGCGATCCTCGCTCACAGTCTTAAAAGCACGTCGATGACGATAGGCGCCGTGCTGCTGTCCGACCACGCAAAGCTGCTTGAATTTGCCGCGAAGGAAGGCAATGAGGAATATATCAAAAAGAATCACAAGTCCGTTATGGAGGAGTATTCGTCTCTTCTCGACGGCATAAGAAAGGTCTTGGAAGAATGAGCAGGGTACTTGTTATTGACGACGATCCGATGATCCTCAGAATGGCCGGGTTCATACTTAAAAAGGGCGGCCACACAGCGCAGACGGCGTCCTCCGGAAAAGAGGGGCTTGACGCGGTCAGGGGCGACTGTCCCGACTGCGTCTTTATTGACAACGAGATGCCCGAAATGACGGGGATCGAGGTGCTTGAGGCGATACGCTCGGACAGCTCGCTTTCGGAGCTGCGCGTCTGCATCATGACGGGAACACTGACGGACGAGCTGAAAGAAAAGGCCGGAGCGTTCGGCGCCGGCTGCATCGGTAAACCGCTGGTCGCGCCGGAAATGCTTTCTATACTCGGCTGACCGCTGATCGGAGGAACATTCAATGGGATACAAAATAGTAATCACAGACGACGACTCGCTTAACCTTAAGGTGGCGAACCGAATTCTTACAAAGAGCGGCTACGAAACGGAATGCCTTTATTCGGGCGAGGAGCTTCTCTCCTACATGGAGGACATGACGCCGGACCTGATACTTCTCGATATCCACATGGCGGGCATGGACGGCTTTGAAACGCTGAAAAGGCTTCACACCAGAGGAAGCTCGGACAGCGTCCCTGTCATATTTCTGACGGCGGATATGGACGAGGACACCGAGGCGAAGGCGCTGAGCCTCGGCGCGATGGACTTTGTAACGAAGCCCTTTGTAGAGAGCATTCTTTTGCTGCGCGTGCGCAACACGATCGAGCTTTTCAGGCTCCAGCGCAATCTCATGGAGGAGGTGCGCTGCAAAACTGACGAGGTTATCCAGGAGCACGAGCGCAACGAAAGGCTCTCCATGCAGGTCGTTCACGCGATCGCAGGCGCCGTGGACGCAAAGGACAAATACACAAACGGTCACTCGCTGCGCGTTGCCCAGTATTCGCGTGAGCTTGCGAGACGCGCCGGCTACTCAAAGCGCGCGCAGGACGATATTTACATGATGGGGCTGCTGCACGACGTGGGAAAGATCGGCATCGGCGACGCGATCATCAAGAAGCCCTCGCGCCTCACGGACGAGGAGTACGACATTATCAAGCGCCACCCGATGGTAGGGTACGGAATTCTCCGCAACATCGCAGAGCTTCCGAAGCTGGCGATCGGCGCGCGCTGGCACCACGAGCGCTACGACGGAACGGGATACCCCGACGGTCTCAAGGGCAGCGAGATACCGGAGGAGGCAAGGCTGATCGCCGTGGCGGACGCATACGACGCAATGACGTCGTGCCGCACATACCACGATTCGTTCGATCAGAGCTTCGTTCGTCAGGAGCTTATAAACGGGCGCGGAATACAGTTCGATCCGCGCTTCACCGACATCATGATCGGCATGGTTGACGAGGATTTCGGACGCGAAATCAGAGAGCGCGCAAGAGTGATGAACGAGAACACCTTCAACCTCAGCGATATTATCGGCTCGGACAAATCGGAGGATTTTCTCACCGTCCTGAAAACGGGCGATATCGACACGAAAAAGGGCATGAAATTCTGCATGAACGATCTCGACTTTTACGCCGAGATGCTCGATGAATTCATATCGAGCGCTTCAAACAGGGCGGAAAAGCTCAACTCCAGCTTTGAAGTGCTGGATATATCGAAATACCAGATCAACGTCCACTCGCTGAAAAGCGCCGCGCGGACTGTCGGCGCGGACGCCCTTTCAAATGAGGCGGAAGAGCTTGAAGCGGCGGCAAAGGCAAACGACGCTGAGACTATCAAAAAACTCCACCGGGAGCTTATCAGCGACCTTACAAAAACGACGAGCCTGATCCGGGCTGCGCTTGTCTTAAAGGGCAAGGACGATTAGGGTATTTTATCGCCGAAAAGGCAGCGAAAAACAAACGGCTGCGCCCCGCAGTTATGGGGTGCAGCCGTAATTTTTTACGAATAAAGGATCTCGGCAATGACGGCGTTCGAGCATAAAAAGCCCTTTGGCGTCAATGCCACTCCGTTTTCTGAAAGATAAAGCAGACCTGTATTTTTCAGCTTGTCGGCATTTTTGATGATCTCCTTCGGAACCTGCTCTTTGAACCTGCGGCGGTATGCGTCAAAGCTCAGCCCCTCACTGAGGCGGAGAGCAAGCGCGATATACTCCTCGCTGCCGCCGCCCTCGCCGTCGTCAACGGTCACGCCGCCGTAAAAATCGTCGAAGGAGCGGTCGAAGTAGAAGCGTCTGCCGTCAAGAAAGGAATGCGCCGCCGGGCCTAAGCCGAGGTATTCCTCGCAGCGCCAGTATTTCAGATTGTGGCGGCTCTCGAAGCCCGGTCTGCTGAAATTTGAGATCTCATACTGCGAGAAGCCGCGCTGAGCGAGGCGCTCAACGGCAAGCTCATACAGGTCGCAGACGGTCTCCTCGTCCGGCAGCGAAAGGCTGTCACGGCGGCGCGCATAGAGCGTGCCGTCCTCTATTTTCAGAAGGTACGCCGAGATGTGCTGCGCGCCAAGCTCCGCGCAGAAGTCAATGCTGCGCGCGAGGCTTTCCCTCGTCTGCCCCGAAATCCCGAGCATCAGGTCGAGCGAGATATTGCTGATCCCCTCGCTTCTGATCTTTTTAAAGGCGTTTTCAGCGTCGGCGGCTGTGTGACGTCTGCCGAGCAGAAGAAGCTCGCTGTCGGAAGCCGATTGCAGTCCCATCGAGACTCTGTTCAGCCCGGCTCGGCGAAGCTCCTTAAAATCAAGCTCCATCGCCGACCGGGGGTTTACCTCGATCGTCACCTCGCCGGCGCTTCCGAACGAATCGCGCGCGGCGCTGAGGATCGCGCAAAGGCGCTCCGTTTTGAGAATGCTCGGTGTGCCGCCGCCGAGGTAAACTGTGTCGGCAGAATACTTGCCCTTATATGAGCGCAGCTTGCGGCACATAAACTCGGTGTACTCGCCGATGATGCTCTCCCCTGCCTTGACGGAGAAGAAATCGCAGTACGGGCACTTTGCGCTGCAAAACGGAACATGGATATACAGACCGATATTTTTCATAGAGATACCTGCTTTTGAATCTTTTTGTAAAAAGGGGACGGGCAGAAGTACACGTACTTCTGCCCAGTTTGGAAGGTATATGAAAATTAGTAGAACGCTTAATCAACTGTATTTATTATACATTGTATTTGTTACAAAATTATGAACAATTCGACGTTTCCGAAATTTCGGAAGGTTGATTTATTTCATGCACTAAAGCACCGTTTTTATATTAAAAATTCACAATGGGGCTAAAACGTCAATTCAGCGCAAAAATATAATCGTCCGATGGATACTTTTCAAGTATATGTTTCCATTCGGGGGCGACGCTGTCGCTGTCGGCGAAGAAGATAGGCAGAATGCCGAGTCTCACCGCGCTGTCTCTGTCGATCAGGTCGAGTATCCCCTTCGGCGGACGGTATTTATCGCCCTCGCCCTCTCTCGGCACGATGAAAAAGCATATCTGATAAGGGAACATCTCTCCCCCGTCGCCGTGGAAGGAATTCGCGAGTGCGAGGTCGGGCTTCACGCCGTTCGGGATCTCCTCGCGGTGTGCGCGTATCACGGAGCCGACTCTGCCGCAGCGCAGGCGAAAGAAGTCCTTAAAGGTGCTGTAACCCTCGGCGTTGGAGAAAAGTCTGATCTCAAACTCCTTCATCGAGTATATCCCCTCTGTTACGCCGCGGTCGGACAGCTTTTTAAAGGAGGGCGTACCGACGAGGACAGAGGGATCGGAGATGTAATCGAAAATATTGATCTGAATTAGGCGGCGCGGATTGATCTTGCACAGGCCGCGGACGCAGCAGTAAAGGAGCGGAGCGAGCGTCCCTGACGGATTGCTCGTTTTCTGATTTGAGCTGTACCTTATGACATACGGGCGCAGCTCGTGGTGTATTATACGCAGCTTCGTCTTCGTATCGAGGCAAAATGCGTCGAGCAGTCTGTATTCCGTTGAGGCAGGCATCGGCGTTTTTTTCCACGACCGAAGCGCGCAGGCGATGCGCTTCTTCTTCGCGCGGAGGTTCAGCGCCGACTCCGTTTTCTCGTCAAGCTCGGCTTTCAGCGCGCGGACAGCCGCTTCCTTTTCGCCGATCGACGCAAAAAGCCCGGAATGCTCGCGGTCGAGCGGTTCAAGCTGCGCCTCAAGGCTCTTTTTCGCCTCCTCCTCAAAGTCCGGCTCCTTCGGGCGCTCTGCCTCGATGAGCCTTATCTCCTCGGCGAGCTGCTCGTTCCTTTCGCGCTCATATGCGTCTATTTCGGAGCGCGCCTTTGTCAGCTCACAGACGCGGCTTTTCGCCTTCTCCGCCTGTTCGCCGAAATACTTAGCGTCCTTGCGGTTAAAATCGAGCTTATTTCGGAGCGCGTCGATCTCCGCCTGTGTATACTGCATCGAGAGGTACTGGAGGACGGCGTCGTGTCTGAGGTAACAGAATATCATGAAATTGTAAATTCCGTTATCCTTCGTCTCAAATTCGCGGAAGATATTTTTCCTCGCCCGATCCTGAAGCGCAGGTACCTTTGAGAGCAGACGCGCCGAGAGCTTCGTCCTCAGCGTTCTGCGGAAAAGAAGCGCGCAGGCAGCCGCCGCAGGGATACCGTACAGCAGCGACACGACGCTCGGCGCAGGCGCGTAGACGAACGCCCCGATAAAGAATCCCGGAACGCAGCCCAACACAAGCGCCGCGATTATCATAACCCTTTCCGGGATCGGCAGCCTGCGTACCGCATCCACGCGCTCGCGCAGCAGATGAAGACCGCTTGCAAACAGCCCTCCGAAGGCAAACGTACTCACAAGCGTACGCACCGTCATTGTAAACGCATTTGCTTCAACGGCGGCCGTCGCGGCGACCGTGAGCGCAAGTATCACCGCGAAAAAAGCGGCGAGCGTATTTGACAATCCACGAATGATCTCGGGCGTCACCCTGCCTTCCTTAACCAGCCTATAAAACTCTGTTCCGGGCAGTTTTTTCTCCATTTTGACGAGGCCGTCGAAGCCGCTTATCCACGGATTGCAGACTCGGTCGATGTTATCGTCGAGCATTTCGCGCTGAAACGGAGAAAGCAGTCTTTTACTCCCGGCGCGTTCAAGCACGGCGAGAACGTTCTCATCGGCAGGCGGAAACGATTTCCCCGTAAAGCTGTTGAATCCGCGCTGCTCCTCCTTCAGCTCCGAATACGATTTCTCTATCTGCGAGAGGCGTTCGTTCAGAGAGCGCTCCTTTTCCTTAGCCTCCTTCAGCTCCGTCTCGTACTCATCTTTTTTATTCTGAATATCGTTTTTTGCCGTCTGGGCGGCGACGGCTTTTCTGTTTGATATTTTAAAGTCGAAACGCGCCTGACTTTTTTTCCAGACGTCCTTTTTTCTTACGATCTCTGCGCCGAGGATATCGCTGTAACGGCGGCGGTTTTCCTCGTCCTTCACCCTGAAAGCGTGCAGCGCGGATTCGGCGTTATCAAGCTCGCGCCGCGCCGTTTCAAGCTCTGCCTGCGCGCGAAGGGAGTCCGCCGACGCTTCCTCATAAGAATAGACGGCGCTGAGGTAATCGTCATACGTCATATTTTCGATCACAGCCCGTTCGGCGATCGTATTCACGCCCGGCTTTCTCTGTACTTCGTCCACCTGCACTCCCCCCTTCAAGGTTATACGCATTCATTATATCCCATTCTCCACCCCCTTGTCAAGGCGGCCAAGCGGCCGCAGGCAGTTCCGGTGGGAGATTTTCAAATCTATTACCTGTCTCCGCGTTTGTTACTGCATGGATTTATTATAATCTTTGTTTTTAGCAGGCGAGCGCCCGCAGGCAGGCAGGCGAGCGCCTGCAGGCAGTTCCGCTGGGAGATTTTCAAAGTCATTACCTGTCTCCGCGTTTATTACTGCATGGATCTATTATAATCTTTGTTTTTTGCGTGCCGCTGCCTACACTTCGGGCATGGGATTTCCAAATTTATTATCTGTCTCCGCGTTTGTGCCGAACTCCGTCATACTGCACGCACCACGGGCGGTTCCGGCGGTACTGAATATGAAAAAGAGCAGCCCTCAGAGGGGCTGCCCGTAATACTCAATGCTATCGCGTTATTCAGCAGTTACTACCATCTCAAACAGCTTAGCCGTGTAGTTGTCGTCAACGAAGCCAAGGCTGTAACGGAGGATCGCAAGCGCGTCATTTGTTGTAACCAAGCCGTCGCCGTCAACATCTGCGAGATATGCCTGCTCGGGAGTAAGCTCGTCGATGTTAAGGCTTGCGCGGAGAACGAGAAGCGCGTCGTTAGATGTGATCGTAGTATCGTTGTCAAGGTCGCCGTAGATCTTCGGAGCCTTGCCCGCGTCGGGGTTGGGCGCAACAACGTCGGGACCTACTGTGTCAACGACTTCACTGCTTACAGCATCTTCCTTAGCGTCCTCTGCATGAGCGGAAACGGAAGCAAGCATGCTTGCAGCAAGCATAGCGGCACAAAAAACGGTTACAATCTTCTTAAATCTCATAAAAAATCACCTCATAGAGAATACTGGTATGCTTTGCGTGCAACGCTGAATAATTTGTTTGCACTCATTTTGAATAATATAACATAGCATACACTATACAAATACACAGTTATATTATACACCTGTTTTTAGAAAAATCAATAGTTATACTGAAAGAATATCATAATAATTGTAACAAAATATTCATAACTGACCGTCACACGTTCGCATATGTGTGAAAAATTTATAAATATGCAGTAGGCTTGAATAATAAGATGCCGATTTTACTCCCTCAAATACCGCGCATTACTATTATCCGACAGCAGGGAATCAGTG
Source organism: uncultured Ruminococcus sp. (assembly GCA_902792115.1). GTDB lineage: Bacteria > Bacillota > Clostridia > Oscillospirales > Acutalibacteraceae > RUG592. The sequence continues at coordinate 11,480 of CADAYJ010000046.1, forward strand.
ATATTCCGTTATTTTAAATTTTTTCCGACATTATTGTCGTCCGCGAAGCCGACGCTTGCGCGGAGAACTGCGAGGGCGTCATTCGCCGTAACAAAGCCGTCTTCGTCGATATCGGAGATCTTCGTCAGCTCTTCATCAAAGGTTTCAAGACCTACGCTGCTTCTGAGGATCATCAGCGCGTCGTTCGCGGTGATAAACGTATCCTTGTCGGCGTCGCCGTACGCGAAGCTCGATTTGCCCGTATCGGGATCATCGCTGCCGCTGCTCTGCTCGACGGTAAAGCTCTTCTCGGCTGCGCCGTCCTCAAAGTTTACGGTCATGGTATGCTCGCCGGGCGCGAGGCTTGCGAGGAATTCCTTCTTGAAGGTGACGACGAGGCTGCCCTTCGTGACGGTATAATTGCTCGGATCGACGAGAACGCCGTCCACCATCACGCTGACGAAAAGCTCGAACGTCTTGTCGTCGTCCTCGGCGCGGCTGAAAGTGAATGTCAGCTCCACGTCGCTGCCGGGCTTGTAGCTCACCTCTTCCGTATCCTTGCAGGCGTAATCGACCGTTTCCTCCTGCTCGTCAAGCGGCTTGAATTCCATGCCCGCCGCGTTGGCGATCTTCTCGGCTGAAGAGCCCTTGTAGCCGTGAATGACGGGCTTCACGGAGCTGCCGTCGCGGTCAGAAAACGCATCCTTGCCGATCTCGGTATTTTCACCGAGAAAGGTCACGTCGCTAAGCGAGTCACAGCCGGCGAACGCGCCGTCGCGGACCGACTCTGCCGATGCGGGGAGAACGATCTCCTTGAGCTTACTGCACTTCCAGAACGCCGTGGAGTCGATGACCTTAACGCCCTCGGGTATCTCTATCGAGGTGAACTGACACTCAGTAAAGCAGTGGTCGGGGATAAGCTCCACGTTGGAGGAAAGCTCGATGCTCTCCAGCGGACAGCCGGCGAAGGCGCCGCCGCCGATGACTCTTACTGAGTCTGTCATCTTGACGGACTTCAGGTTATCGGACATTATGAAAGCGGTAGGCTCGATCTCAACTATCGTATCGGGAAGCACAATGCTTTCAAGCGCACTGTATCCCTTAAAATCGTCAGGCTTCTGCCCCTGAACGATTCTCGTTCCTATCGCGTTTACGGTTACGCCGTCAATCTCGGACGGGAAGGCTGCTTCCTTCTCGCTGCCGATATACTCAACGATCTTTACCGCACCGCCTCCGTTGAGAACGTAATTGAAGTCGCCGGACGTCGTATATTCGGGGAATATAGGCTCGCCGTGCTCCTCGTCGATATCGACGAACGGGATATCGTGCTCCTTCGCGTACTTCTCGGCGTTTGAATCCTTGTGACCGCAGATCGTCAGCTTCGGGCAGCGGACGTTCGTGCAGTCTGCAAAGGCGCCCTCGTATATCTTTTCTATGTAATCCGGGATCGTAACCTCCGTAAGGCTCGTGCACTTCTCAAATACGCGGTGCGGAATCCACGGCATTGCAAACTCCGGCAGCTTGCTCTTGTCATACTCCAGCGGTGCATACTCAAGCGACGAGCACCCGGAGTACATATACGGGGAAACGCCGTACCTCGGCAGCGTGACCTTTTTGAGCGATTCGCACCCTTGGAACATACCGATTCCCGTTTCCTCGACGGAATCGGGAACTGTCACCTCGACTATCGACTTGCAGTCTCTGAAAACGCCGCTGCCGAGGATCCTGAGAGAATCGGGGAACGACACCTGCGTGAGCTTTTCGCACCCCATGAAGACCTGGTGACCGACCTGCACGACGCCCTCGGGGATCGTGACCTTTTCAACGATCTTGTTATCCTTGAACACCTCGAGCGCTATCCATGTGACCTTTTTGCCGTCTATCTCTGCCGGAACGGTCACGTCGGACTC
>CADAYJ010000047.1 GCA_902792115.1 uncultured Ruminococcus sp.
TTTTGAAAGTGAACAAGAACGTCAGAGTGGTTTCCATGCACATAAGCAGAGTTGGCACCTTCTGTTTTGTCCATATGGTTCTATTGATGTTATGGTGGACACCGGAAAAGAGCGAAAAATATTCAATCTTTCTGATCCTTCGACTGGTATCATACTCCATCCGAGTATCTGGCGCGAGAGAGTTTGGAAAAGAACGGGAAGTGTCCTCTGCGTTGCAGCATCAGGCCATTATGACGCAAACAGGTTGAGAAATGACTATAATGAATACTTGAGATTTTTACAGGAGAAAGAATGGTCGGCTACTATTGAATCTGCTGAAATAATGGGAGAGGTAATGATATGAACAAATACTATGCTGGAGTGAAAATGCTTTCCTTCCCAGAGTTCAATAATGGTGGATATATAGAAGTTGAAGGACTTCGTGATATTCCCTTTGAGATAAAAAGAGTCTTCTATATCTATGGGAAAGGTAACGTAGGTACGATACGAGGCAAGCACAGCAATAGAAAGTCGGAATTCGTACTTTTTAATGTAAAGGGCAAAGATCTAATGGCTATAGACCGTCCAAATGATTTTGAGGACGAGGGCGAGGTCATAAGATCACAGGTGCTGTCCGAATACAAAGCGCTTGGATTGTCAACAGAACCGTTTAAGCAAGTACACTATTATATTCCGTACTATAGCAGCTTAACCGAAAAAAGATCTACTTACCTTTCAAAGGAAGATGTGGCTGATTATATAGAAGACAGAAAGCTTCACAAATTTAAGTATTCATATGATGATGATAAAGAAAGCCTTGAAATGTTATTTGCTGATGTAGATGATCCGCAGCAAACAATGGAAGCGATTATCAGCAAGATAATTGACAGCAGCGATCCTGATTTCGGAGGGATTAGTACATGGGATGATTTTCGTACAAAAGTAGACGAACTATCCCAAAAATCTCAACCTTCCGGAAGAGGTCAGGCACGGACTTCGAATGAGATTTCTGTTCTGAGCTGGCGTAAGTTTAAGCGAATCATTAACAAAGCGACAAAAAATGATGATATGTTTGCTAACAGGGCAGATGTGCGAAAAGGTGAGTGTAGGCTAGCAGATGCATTAAAGCATATATCTTCTAATGATGTGTATGTAATCGATATTGCGAAGCTGCCGGAGGACAAACAAGCGTTTGTTTTTGGCGATGCTGTCAGAACGATTTACAACTTGAAGCTTGGAGAATACGATAGTGAGGTTGGAATCAATCCGCCTGCTCGTATTATAATCTTTATAGACGAGCTCAATAAGTATGCGTCTAAGGATACCCCGAAGTCTTCGCCTATATTAAGAGAGATACTCGATGTTACCGAACGAGGTCGTTCGTTGGGCGTTGTCCTTTTTGGTGCCGAACAATTCAGATCAAATATTCATCAGAGAGTTACAGGAAACTGTTCAACTCATGCTTACGGAAGAACAAACTCGATTGAAACCTCTACAAAGGATTACGGAAGTCTGCCTTCTACATACAAGAATATGCTAACACGATTGAATCAAGGTGACTACTTGATTCAGAATCCGATTTTTTTTTTTTTTTTGAAAATAAGATTCCCGAGACCGATTTATAAGCAGTTTAAGAATTAGGGTGAGAAATATGGATGAATATATCTTTGGAGCAAACATACTTGAAAACCTTACAACGGGTATGTATAAAGATTCCAAGGTTTGTTATCGTGAGTATATCCAAAATGCGTGTGACCAAATAGATAAAGCTGTCACGTTGGGAATACTCCCGTCTCGGAAAGCGGGACAAATAAAAATTTGGCTTGATAAAGATAAGCGACGTATTTCCATTGAGGACAATGCAACAGGAATTCCGCAAGCGGATTTTGAGAGTACGCTTGCTAATATTGCGGACTCCAACAAGAGAATGGGTGAAGATAAGGGATTTAGGGGCATAGGAAGATTATGCGGACTGGCTTATTGTCGTAAACTTGTTTTCTCTACAACTGCAAAAGGCGAAGATACTATTTCAATAATGAGATGCGACGCTCAAAAGATGAGAGATTATTTAGCCAAGAGCGTTGCCGGAGAAAAGTACACCGCAGGAGAAGTATTGAAGGGAATATATACATTTGAGTATAAGAAGAAAAAATCTGTTAAGTCGGAGCATTGGTTCAACGTCGAACTAATCGATGTTAATGATGAGAATACCGATTTGCTTGATTTTGATGAAGTGAAGGAGTATTTAGCGTTTACTGCACCTGTGCCATATATTAATATTTTTTCGTACCAAACGGAGATTTATAAGCATGCGGAAACAATAGGGTATATAATCGATGAGTATAATATAAAACTTGATGGCGAAGATGTTTTCAAAAAATATTCTACTCACTTTAAGACAAGCAAGGGCGATGATGATGTCTTTGATGTTGAATTTAAGGACTTTTACGATAAAAACGGAGAGTTATGCTTTTGGCTTTGGTTTGGTGTTTCTACCTTCAAGGCAGTTATTAACAAGGAATGTGTAATGAGAGGTTTGCGATTACGGCAGGAGAACATTCAAATTGGTAATTATTGGGGAATTATTTGCAGTAACTCCGGAGTTGATTCCGAATTCGCAGCGTGATTACTTTAATGAAAACCCGATGCGCGTTTGGTTTGAAGATGAAGTGAGAAAATATTTCAAGGATGTACTTTCCAGAATATATCGTGATGCATCTTCTACAAACAGTTCATTCAGAGTGATTGATGATTATCGAAAAAAGGCTGAGGAATATCAGAAAAAGCTAAAAACAAACGACTACATTAACCCGGAAGATGTGTCGAAAGCTCAAGAAGCTGTAGAATCGGCAAAGAAAAGAGCTGATGAAGCACAGGCTAAATTGGAAAGGCTAAAACAATCTTCCGATAAATCGGAAGCCGGTGATGTTTTAAGCCGTATGATACAGAGGATTGAAAAGAAGCGCAAAGAGGAGGATAAGCCTGTATCTTCTGCGGATGTTAAGCCAGTACATACGGATCCAAAAGCTGTTTCAAAAAAGCAGCCTCGATGGACTGATCGCCTTTCCCGTTGCAATAAAAAAGAGCGTATCTTGATCGAGAAGATTATTGTCATTATTAAGAGATTCACCGATGAGGAAACGGTGGAGCTAATTAAGAAGAACATTGAGGAAGAATTCAAATGAACCGCAAAGTGCTGTTAATAGAACCTAACTACAAGAATAAATATCCTCCTATGGGGCTAATGAAAATAGCAACTTACTTTCGGCGTTGCGGCGATGATGTTAGATTTTTCAAGGGCGATCTAAGACTTTTAGCGGCTCAAATCTTATGCGAAGAGTACTACGAAAAAGTGAATAATGCCGCACTCGGAAAGTATTTTCCTAAATTGGTGGAGTACATAAAAACAGGAAAGTATGCGCATTTGGATGTAATTCCTGATTTTCGGGATAGCGAAGATGAAAGCCTTATTAGAAAATATCGAAATCGATTCACGAAGAAAGATTATGCGATATTCGACTTTGTTGGAATAACAACACTATTTACATTCTACTGGAAACAAACAGTTGATACTATAAATAAAGCAAAAGAATTTTGTAAATCTGATGGCCGAATGATGGTAGGTGGTATTGCATCATCAATCCTCCCGGATCAAATTTTTAGAGATACCGGGATTCATCCCCACCAAGGTTTATTGGACAAGCCGGGAGATATAGACCCGGGAAATACAGATATAATTGATGAACTTCCGTTGGATTACTCTATTCTTGAAGAAATCGATTATAAATACCCTGCAAGTAATGCATATTTTGGATATATGACGCGAGGTTGTATCAGAAAATGTGCTTTCTGCGCAGTATCTCGATTAGAGCCGAACTATAAAGAGTATATTGGTATCAGTCAACAGCTTGAATATGTAGCAAATCATTTTGGCGCAAGAAAGGACTTGCTGTTGATGGATAACAATGTGTTTGCATCTGCTTGCTTTGATCAAATAATCGAAGAAATAAAGGCGTGTGGATTTGGCAAGGGAGCCACTTTCAAGGCAACAAGCGAGTACGAGATCGCATTGTGGAACATTAACGACGGTTATAATCTGAGAGGCTATTTCAAAAAAATGATATCTATCTATGATTGGATAGCCGAAAAACTGGAAGCGGAAGAATCGGGAAAAGCAGGAGAATTCTATCTTTTACGAGAGGATTTGGGATTATTATATCCCGAAACAGCGACAAAACAGGCGGTGCTGCAATTTGATGAGGTTGCAAGCGGATATTACAGCAAATATTATAAGTGCGGAAGTAAAAGCAGATATATTGATTTCAATCAAGGCGTAGACGCACGGTTAGTGACCGAAGACAAAATGAAAAAGCTGGCTGAGATAAATATACGACCTCTGAGAATAGCTTTTGACCACTATGAACAGCGCGATATTTATATAAAAGCTATTAGATTGGCGGCACAGTACGGAATAAAAAATCTCTCTAATTATTTGCTTTATAATTTTCAAGACAAGCCGGAAGATCTTTATTATAGAATGAGGATCAATGTGGATCTGTGCGAAGAACTCGATGTAGCAATTTACTCTTTTCCAATGAAATATCACCCAATAGATGATCCGGATTATTATGACAATAGAGATTACATCGGAAAACATTGGAACAGAAAGTTTATTCGCGCAATACAAGCGGTCTTAAACTCTACAAAAGGAAAAATTGGTCGAAGCGTTGAGTTCTTTGAAGAAGCTTTCGGAAAAGATATAGATGAGTTTCAAAAAATCTTATGGATGCCGGAGACTTTTATTATATACCGTCGTAAATATGACGCAAAGCTACGTGAGAGATTGGCAGAAAGGTATACCTCTCATTCCGATGAAGACTGTGATTTAGCCAATGAGTGGTGGGAAAAGTTTCAAAAATTAACACCAAAAAGACAAGAAAAAGCTAAAAAAATTATTGCCCTTAATAAATATGAGGATATCGATCATTCTTGTCGTGACAAAGCAGTATTGGAAGTTTTGGCGTATTATAAGATTAAATAGTAATAATGCTGCTAAATCGCCTTATTTCTGATTAAGCAAAAAGACAGACTTTTCCGTTGTGAATGTCTGTCTTTTTAGATATTGAAAGGAATGCTCTTTACAAAATCATCTGCTCGTTGTCTCAAAAATACAAATTTTTATATTGATATTCTCCTCGAAACACGTTATAATAGTATTATAAAATTATCTGCTTGTAATACCTAAAAAGTGAAATTTTGTAAGGGGTAGCTTATGCGTGACAGTGAAAAGATAAAAGAAATATTTGAACGGTACGGCGGCATAATGCGCACGTATCAGCTGACAAGCGAAAAGATATTCTATGATGATATCCAACGTCTGATAGATGAAGACATTATCGAGAAAGTCCGAACGGGGTACTATCAGTTGATCGACGACGATAATCCGAGCGAAGCGGTAACTGTCAAACGGCTTTTCCCCGACGGTATTCTCTGTATGGATACCGCGCTATGGCACTATGGGTACAGCGACCGCACGCCCTCACGCTGGCATATCGCCGTCGATAAATACTCAAACCGCACTCGCTTCAATATTGATTATCCGTTTGTTAAGGCGTATTTCGTTGCGCCCGAGGTTTTGAGTATCGGGCTATGCGAACAGGAGATCGACGGGATCACGGTAAAGATGTACGACAAGGAGCGCGTCATTTGCGATTGTCTTCGGTACCGCAACAAGATGGATAAAGAGCTGTTCAACAAAGCGATACAAGGCTATGTGAGCGATACAAGCAAGAATATTCCAAATCTGATGGAATACGCTGTGCCGCTTCGATGTGCAAATATTGTAAAGGAACTGATAGGAGTGTGGCTGTAATGGCAGATAGAGCGGCGTCGGTGCTCGCCCGACTTAAAAACAAAGCGAAAAATAACGGCATAAGCTACCAGCAATGCTTGCAGCTGTTCTTTCAGGAGGAGTTTCTGCGCAAATTGGCAACGTCGCCGTACAAGAATAATCTGATATTGAAGGGTGGTCTGTTCATTTACACGCTCACAAATTTTGAGAGCCGGGCAACGGTAGATGTAGACTTTATGCTGCGCGGATTGTCGAACGATATGAAGCGTATGGACGAGATAATCTCCGAGATACTCGCCGTCCCTACGGGAAACGACTTCGTAAAATTCAAAGCCCTCCCGACAGAGCTGATCGCAGCCAATCGGAAATATCACGGAGTCAGCACGCAGATCACGGGATACATCAAGAATGTCCGTGTACCTTTCAGCGTGGATATCGGCGTGGGCGACGTGATCGTTCCGTCGGCGCAGGAACGCACGATCAAAACACAGCTTGATGATTTTGAAGCACCGTCGATCATGACATATTCCCTTGAAAGCACGATTGCCGAAAAGCTCGACGCGATCTTGCAGCGCTTTGAACTGACGGGAAGAATGAAGGACTTTTACGATATTTATTATCTTTCGCAGACCTTTGATTTCGACGGTGAGAAACTGAGTGCCGCGATCAAAGGCACGCTTTGTAACCGAAATACAGAGTATAATGCCGATAGCTTTCGGCGAATAAAGGCGCTTGTGAGTGATGAAAATATGCAGACACGATGGCGGCATTTTCTCCGCACGCTGAACGATCCCGATAATCCTTTTGCGGAGGTTATGGACGGTATATCCGCTTTTATTGAGCCAGTGTGGAATGCTTTTGTCGGCGGCGAGGAGTTTTTGAAGCATTGGAACGCTTACGAGAGAATGTGGAGATGAGGTATCTCTACTAAGCGTATTTCCTACAACGATTACATTGCTGTCACTTTTATTCGCTTGCAGTTTTAGGCGAACAAGGGCGAATTATTGGAAACGCATTTCTCTGGCGACTATGTGGCGACTGTTTGGCGACTATTTAGGCGTATTTTGAGCAAACAAGAGCAAAAACACGAGGTTTGAAATGGCTCGAAAATGGCTTATTTAAGCCGTTTATCGCACATTGGCAAACATTGGTAAACCATACTTGGCATTTTTGGTAAGGACGAGGTCGTCGGTTCAAGTCCGATTATCAGCTCTTAAAAAATGGCTTGTTTATGCGGTTTTTGGGAATTGTGCAAAATGACGAGCGGCGAAACGCGGCGCGAAGGCTTGAGCAAAGTATTGAGCACAACGCGAATTACGCATTGTGCAAGCCCTAAAATGAGCAATAAAGACGATATCTCGTTGTTGAGGTATCGTCTTTTTTGTTTGCCGCTGGCGAAAGAAAATAAAGAAAGAGGGTTATCAAATGACAAGAGAAAAATGGCTCTCCTCCAAAAATCGTTGAAAACCGATTTTAAGACAACATAGGAAAAGGGGATTCAATATCAAGTTTTCCTGCAACGATATAGATCATATTTGCAAAACCCTCAAAAAGACTTGACAGAAAGGATATCGTGTGTTAGAATGCAAATGTATACGAAAAACATCATAAAGTACGCAGTGCGAAGCCAAGGGGGAAGCTGTATGGTTTTAGCTGCTTTGACTTTGCGTTGATTTCGTTTGAATGCTTGCGCTTTCCGGCTTTTTCGGGAAGCGCTTTTTGTTTGATATGGAGGTGTTAAAATTGAATGAATCGGAATTTGACAGTATGATCTATGCTGTTGCGGCAGGGCTGTATGAAAAATCGCAAAGTCCGGAGAGGTATATTTACAGCGATAAATTGATGTACGGAATAAATAAGTTCGCTGCTGCGGAGCTTTGCGCGCCCGGCGCCGACGCTGCAAAGGCGTTTCTGCTGCTTCAGAATTATTCCCTGATAGGCAGAATAAACGACGCGCAGGAGACGGCGTTTTTGCAAAAGGCTCATGTCTGCCTGAAGCAATGCAGCTCAAAGCAAAACTGGAACCGCCTTTTGGAAAGCTATCGTGAGATCGGCGAAGCGTATCGTTTTTATTGTATCGAGCAGGTGAAGTCCGATAACAAAACCTTTTTGAAGCTCAGCCGGAATAAAGATACTGCGATCTTGCCCGACCGCGCCGATGCGTATATTTCATATATCAGGACTTATCGTGAAGAGAAAAAGGCGGCGAGAGCTGCGGCTGACGGGATCTGCCGCTTTTATGTAAAGGGCAGCGACGCACCGCCGGTCGAGGTGGCTGTGCCGAAGACCGAAAAATACCGCCTCGCGTGGAAAAGCCGAGGGGCAGGAGGGAACCGATCTGTGTGACCGCAGACGAGCTGAAAAAAGCTGCCCGTGAGATCAGGAGCATCCGGTCAAGGCTGCGCCGCGCGTGTATTTCGCGGACGGAGCTTTTCATATCGCCGAAGGCTCGCAGGACGGCTATGACTGCCTTAACGAGCTGAGAGATTACCTGAATGACCTGATGGAAAGCGAGCAGTCGGGAGCCGTGGCTGCGTCGCTTTACGAACCGTTTTATGAGGCTTTTATGAAAGGAGTAAACGAAAATGTCATGTATATACCCGACGGCGCTGACGCCGAAGACGAGTAAGGTCTTTAAGCTGTATTTCCTCGGCTTTCCTCCGGGGTGGAAGGAGCTGCTTCTTCGCATTCAGCTCTCTGTGAATCCGAGGTTTGACACGCAGTACAATATGAAGACCAACGTGTTTTTCTGATGCAGTCCGATAAGTATGAGGAGAATCGCCGGCGCATCGAAAAGGTGCGTGGGATAATACCGGCTTCAAGTGATATCGTCGGTGCGCTTGTGATACTGCCGCCCGATCTGCGGGAAGAAGCAGGCGACCCTAAAGCGGCTCTGCGCGCAGGATTCGCGGATACGAACAGACTGACGCAGTTTATTGTTCCCCGGAAAAAAGACGGCGAAAAGGACAGCCCGAAAATGCGCGCGCACGGCGCTGTGACGGATCTGTTCAGACAGTTTGGCTATACCTGCTTTAATGAAAACAGGAACACTCAAAAAAATCCCGCTTTCGGCGCCGACGTTATAGGCATGGGAGCATTGACTCAGCTTCGTCCGCTGCGCGCAGGAGCGTCCGGTGATGCGAAAAATACAGCGAAGCTCCTTCCCGTCTGTATCACCTACAATGTAAGGAGCGGAAAAATGACGGTCGATTGCGATATAGACGGATTTTATCGCCTTAGCTGCCCTCAGGCGCTGCTGAAGCTTTCGGCGCTTTCTCGCAGTGAGGATTTTGTCGGTCTGTGCAGAAGCGCGCAGCAGGGCGGATTTCGCAGCAGGCTGATCGGTATATCTCAGCTTTATCGGAATGACGCCGTGATGGTGCTCGCCGAGAGCAGCCCTGCTCTCCGCCAGCTATGGAACGGCTTGACAGACAAAATGATCGGACAATGCGAATACACGGAGCCGTATATCCCCTCCATGATCGAAACGGGAACGAAAGCACACTCCGATATGCGCTCCTTCTGCGGTACCGGTGTGCGTATTATGAGGGTGCGCGCGCAGGAGATCCCCGATTATTACACCCGGCGGGAGGGCGAAAATTACGTATCCGCAAGCGGTGTGTTTCAATACGAAAAGGTGTTCTGGGGTATTGAGCCGCGTCCCAATAACAAAGACTACACTCTCAGCTTCAAACGCTCCCGGTTTGATGATCCTTGTGTGACGTATGACGAATGCAGACCGGTCGAGTATTATCCGATACAGCTTCAGCCGGGCGACGACGCACGGACGTGGGCTGCGTTTACAAATTGTCTGAGAATGGTGATGGTGCAGACGAGCAGAGATTCCGTAGTGCTTCCGGCGCCGCTGCACCAGATAAATCTGATGAAGGAATATATGCTGCTTGCAAACAAGAGATGATAATGATCCGCCGGTTTGCTCACGTCCTGCGGTGAACAAGGTTTAAAATACGCTCAAAAAATAAATCAAAAAATTTTTTAAAAAAAATGAACCGATCTCCCTTCACGATCATCTAATTAGTGAAATCAAAAATTGAAAGGAGACTTTCTCATGAAAAAAGAAGAATTGAAAAAGATTTACGACACGCCGAGCGAGGGATTTCACAGATGCGTTGCAGATACGCTTGACAGCCTCGACGCAGCTCCGGTGATACGCCTGCACCGAATCAGCCGAAAGAAGATAGTGACTCTGTGCGCGGCGGCAGCCGTGTTGGCAGCCTTCACCGTGACGGCGGCCGCTACCGATATGTTCGGACTCATGGTTTCAAGAAGGGGCGAATACGGTCTGAATGTGAAGGTCGAGAACAGCGATGTCGGGGAGGCCGGACATCAGCCGCTTAAAATGAAGATGGGTTATCTGCCCGATGCTTATGCAGACGGAGTTTTCGACAGAGTTTATTTTAATTACGAGGACAACTCCGGCGACGCTTATTTTAAAGCAAAGATCTGTTATATCAATGAGTACGACTACGACTTTACGAATGTTGTGAAAACTGAGGAGACGGAGACAGACGGACACAAGACGGTTATCATCACGTTCAAGGAAGCTGAAAATTCGGATAAAATGTATTACTCCACATTAAAGTATTTTGAAGAATACAACTGCCTTGTGCGCTGCAGCGGAAGCGATTACGACGAGCTGGTCAAGATCACCGGGAAGCTTGAGGTGGAGCCTGATACCGAACCGGCAGTACCTGCGGATCTGAAAGACGTAAAGGAATATTTGCCTTGGGGAGCCTTGAGCGATTACGCAAGGAGCGACGATGGATTCCGTGATGAGTATTTCGCAGGCAATGTTCAAAAAGCGAAGGTCGGCGAGAGCATGGAGCTGAGCGTCGCCGATTACGGACAGGAAGCCGTACAGCTTACCGCAAAGGTTACCTCCGTCAAAGAGCAGGATAACGTGGACGGGCTTGATACGAAGGATTTCATTGAGACAGGATACAGCAATTATTTTGACGGATACGGCAATCTTGTCAAGCAGGAGGAATTTACCGTAAACGAGGACGCCGACGAAAATAATCTGGGAACGCTCAGGACAGTGACATTGACACGTCATTTCTATGTCGCCGATATTGAACTGACCGCGCAGGAGGATATCGACGATCTTCACAAGGCGTTTGGCACAAATGCTCTGTGTATTGATGATGAAAACAAGTTCTTCTACGGCTTTGAGACGCTCGATTATGAGTTCGTTATCAAGGTCTGCGAGACAAGCGCAAACGAAAAGTTCAGCCTCAAAAAAGGCGAGACGACGAACATAAAACTCGGATTTATCACGGAAAACGATACTGCGAATATTTCGTACATTACGATCTCCGCCATTGACGCGCCGAATAATCTTTATCAGAACTACATGATAAGAGTTAAAGAGTGAGGTGTTCACAATGACAAGGAATACTTTTGCCGGGCTTGTGCTTGAAAGTGAACAGACGCTTTACAGGGTATCTATGTCCATTCTGAAAAACGAAACAGACTGCGAGGACGCCGTTCAAACGGCGATTCTCGCGGCTTATGAAAAGCTGAACACACTCAAAAACGAGGAGTTTTTCAAAACGTGGCTCGTAAGGATTCTGATAAACATATGCTATCAGCAGCTGCGCGCAAAAAGCCGCGTTGTCAGCCTGAAGGAGTATACAGACGCGCCGTCTGTATCTCACGACCGCGAGATTGATGTAAAATTAGCGCTGGAGCAGCTTCCGCTTAAAATACGTGAAGTCATTGTGCTTTATTACATGGAGGACTTTTCCGTCAGGGAGGTATCACAGATCCTGAGAATTCCGGAGGGAACCGTAAAAAGCCGCCTGTCGAAGGGGCGGCAAATGCTGAGAATAACGTGTGAGTGAGAATGTGAGTCATACCATGAAAAAACAAAACCGCCTCTCCGCTTGAAAGCCCGGAGAGGCGGTGCTTTTATGTTTATCTTACCTTGCTGCCTGCGGGGATATCGTCGGCGAAAATGACCTTGACGCCGCCGTCGGCGCAGTCAGCCGCGAGGATCATTCCCTGACTCTCAACGCCGCAGAGCTTTGCCGGCTTGAGGTTTGCGACTATTATCACGGTGCGGCCGATGAGCTGATCCGGCGTGTAATACTGAGAGATGCCGGAGGCTACGGTGCGCGTGCCCGTGCCGTCACTGAGCGTCAGCTTGAGCAGCTTTTTCGACTTCTTGACAGGCTCGCATTCGACGACCTTCGCCGTTCTCAGCTCGACCTTCGCGAAATCCTCGATGCCGATGAGCGCGACGCCCTCGGGCTTTTCGCTCTCCTTCTTTCCGGCAGGAGCGTCATTCGCTTCGTTTTTCGCCGCCTTCTCGGCGTTTTTCCTGACGATCTCGTTTAGCTCGTCGATCTCCTTTTCAACGTCGATCCTGGGGAAGATCGCCGCGCCCTTCTTCACGGTCACGTCAAGCGGCAGAACGCCGAAGCGCTCGGCATTGTCATAAGCCGTATCCTGTGCGGACGCGCCGATCTGCTCGAAAACGAGCGGCATTGTCGTCGGCATGAACGCCGAGAGGAGGGAGGAGGCGATGCGGATCGTCTCGAGAAGATTGTAGAGGACGCTTGCAAGGCGCGCCTTCTTCGACTCGTCCTTGCCGAGGATCCACGGAGTCGTCTCGTCGATATATTTGTTCGCGCGCGATACGACCTTGAAGATCTCCGCGAGCGCGTTGTTGAGCTGAGTTTTGTCGATATACTCATCAACCTTGTCGCGCAGGGCGGTAGCCTCGGTGATAAGCTCGTCGTCGAAATCGCCGTGCTCGCGCTCCGTCGGGAGCGTGCCGCCGAAATACTTCTCGACCATCGCCACTGTACGGGAAACGAGGTTGCCCAGACCGTTTGCGAGGTCGGTGTTTATCCTGTTGATCATAACCTCGTTCGAGAAGGAGCTGTCCGCGCCGAGAGCCATCTCTCTGAGGATATGGTAGCGGATAGCGTCGGCGCCGTAGCGTTCGCCGAGGACGAACGGATCGACGACATTGCCGAGCGACTTGCTCATCTTCTGACCGTTAAAGGTGATCCAGCCGTGAACGGCGAGGTGCTTCGGCAGAGGAAGGTCGAGCGCCATCAGTATAGCCGGCCATGTGATAGCATGGAATCTCATGATATCCTTTGCGACCATATGGACGTCCGCCGGCCAGAACTTGTCGTAATCGTTATACGCGCCGTTCTCGTAGCCGAGGGCGGTGATGTAGTTGGAGAGCGCGTCCACCCAGACGTAGACGACGTGATCCTCGTCGAACGGCACGGGAATACCCCACTTGAAGGAATTTCTCGACACGCAGAGATCCTCCAGACCGGGCTTGATGAAGTTGTTGACAAGCTCCGTAGCTCTCGTCTTCGGGCGCAGGTAATCCGTCTCGGTGAGCAGCTTTTCGAGCCTCTCGGCGAAGGGCGCCATCTTCATGAAGTACGCCTCCTCCTTCGCCTGCTTTACGGGGCGGTGGCACTCGGGGCAGCAGCCGTCCTCATCGAGCTGGCTGTCTGTCCAGAAGCTCTCGCAGGGCGTGCAGTAGTTGCCGCTGTACTCGCCCTTGTAGATGTAGCCCTTGTCGTAGAGCGCCTTGAATATCTTCTGAACGGACTCCACGTGGTAGTCGTCCGTCGTTCTTATATAGCGGTCGTAATCGACGTTCATATATTTCCACAGCCTTTTGAATATCTCGACGATCCCGTCAACATACTCCTTCGGCGTAACGCCAAGCTCCTTTGCCTTCTGCTCGATTTTAAGACCATGCTCGTCCGTGCCGGTGAGGAACATGACGTCAAAGCCCTGCATTCTCTTATACCTTGCGATCGAATCGCAGGCGACCGTCGTATAGCAATGCCCGATATGCGGATTGCCGGACGGATAATAGATAGGCGTCGTAATGTAAAATTTTCCCTTACTCATCGTTCATACAGTCCTTTATTGAATAATCATCGCTCAAAGCGATCAGTCCTTCTATATTGTACCACGTTCCCCCCTCAATTTCAACCCCCCGCGGGCAAGCGCCCGAGGCAGTTCCGCGGGCAAGCGCCCGAGGCAGTTCCGCTGTGAGCCTTAGCGGAGCGAAAGTTTATCGCCGCGTTTGCTGCTGTCCTCAAAATTATACACTTGAATTGCGTGCGCCCGAAGCAGTTCCGCGGGCAAGCGCCCGTAGCAGTTCCACGGGCGTGCGCCCGAGGCAGTTCCGCTGTGAGCTTTAGCGGAGCGAAAGTTTATCGCCGCGTTTGCCGCTGTCCGCAAAATTATTCACTTAGTATAATGTGAGCCTTAGCGGAGCGGAAGTTTATCGCCGCGTTTGCCGCTGTCCGCATAATTATACATTTAGTATAATGTGAGATTTAGCGGAGCGGAAGTTTATCGCCGAATATGCCGCTTTCTGCCGGTGCTTCACAAAGAGCCTGTACGCCGTGCCGGAAATCTGATACATAATCAGCGGTTTTTGTTGACACACGCTGTCATTATGATTTATAATAAGATCAACACGCAGAAGGGAAGGGTGTTTTATGCAGGAAAAGAAAAAGTTCAAATTCAAGGGCAACAACATTATATGGATATTGTTCCTCGTGGTGGTGCTGTATGTGGTACTGTCGTCATTTGCAGGACTGCTCATTGATTATCTGCTGAGCTTTCTGCCGCCGCTCTCGGCGACGGCGGAGTTCGTCAACTATTATTACACTCCGACGCTCGCTTCGATCATCGTCCTTGTCATTTGCTGCCTCGCCGTAAAGAAGAACCGTTTTATTCTCCGGTCGTTCCTTCCGAAGGGAGTGAGAGAGCAGCACGATATACGGTGCGTTGAGGATACGTACAAACCGTCGCAGGAGAACACCGTAAAAAATCTGCTGATCGGTCTGCTGATCGGATTTGGCACCAACTTTACGTGCATACTGTGCGCGCTGCTTCACGGCGACATAAAGCTCTACCTCGATTTCAGCGCCTCGATGATACCGGTGTTCATCTATGCGCTGGTCATGGTGTTCGTGCAAAGCACCTCTGAGGAGCTGTGGTGCAGGGGCTATATGTACGAGAGGATATGCGTCCACTATCCGCTGTGGGTGGCGGTGCTTGCAAACGGCGTGCTGTTCGGACTGCTGCACTGCTTTAATGACGGAGTTTCCGTTCTGGCGATCGTAAGCATCTGCATCTGCGGTATCTCGTATTCGCTCGTCCGCTGGTACACGGGAAGCATCTGGCTTGCAATGGGCGTACATACT
Organism: uncultured Ruminococcus sp.; assembly: GCA_902792115.1. Taxonomy (GTDB): domain Bacteria; phylum Bacillota; class Clostridia; order Oscillospirales; family Acutalibacteraceae; genus RUG592. Next base: position 15,052 of record CADAYJ010000047.1, read on the forward strand.
ATGTGGAATTTCACGCAGAATTTCATATTCGGTCTGCCGAACAGCGGACTCGTTTCCGAATCGTCGATCCTCCGCCTTGAAGCGGCAAACGGCGTGAGCAACCTGATTTACGACCACGGGTTCGGCGTTGAGGCGGCTATCCCTGCGATCGTCGTCGATACCCTGCTCGGCGTCGTGTGCCTGATCCTCGCAAAGAGAGACGGCCGCCTCGGCGAGCTGCTCATGAGCTACGAAAAGAAAGCAGCCTCCGATACCGGGGAAGGCTTTTTGCTTGTGCCGGGGCGCGAAGCAGGCGCTCTCTGCCCGGTGATGCAGCCGGATGAATAAAAAACAGACAGCCCTATTTACAAAACTTCGGGATAATGCTATAATAAGAAACGATTATGAGTTTGCCGCCCTTTTTTGCGGCGATCCAACGGAGGGAAAAATATGTCAAAACAGCTTGCCAAGGCGTATGACGCCTCACAGTTTGAAAGCAGGATATATGATTTCTGGCTGGAGAACAACTATTTCCACGCAGAGATCGACAAGAGCAAAAAGCCGTATTCGATCGTGATGCCTCCGCCGAATATCACGGGGCAGCTCCACATGGGACACGCGCTCGACAACACGCTCCAGGATATCCTGATCCGCTTCAAGAGGATGCAGGGATACAGCGCGCTCTGGCTGCCCGGCACAGACCATGCGTCGATCGCGACGGAGGCGAAGATCGTTGAGGCGATGCGCAAGGAGGGCATTACGAAGGAGGATATCGGCCGCGACGGCTTCCTCGAGCGCGCATGGGCGTGGAAGAAGGAGTACGGCGGAAGGATCGTAAAGCAGCTTCGCAAGATGGGCTCGTCCGCCGACTGGGAGCGCGAGCGTTTCACGATGGACGAGGGCTGCAACAAGGCGGTCAAGGAGGTTTTCGTCCGCCTCTACGAGAAGGGACTCATTTACAGGGGCGAGAGGATCATCAACTGGTGTCCCAAGTGCCTGACCTCGATCTCCGACGCGGAGGTCACGTATGAGGAGCAGGCAGGTCATTTCTGGCACCTGCGCTACGCCTTCTCCGACGGCAGCGGTTACCTGAATCTCGCGACGACGCGCCCCGAAACGCTCCTCGGCGATACGGCGGTCGCCGTAAACCCGAATGACGAGAGATACAAGGACGTCGTAGGCAAGACGGTCATTCTGCCGATCGTTCACAGGGAGATCCCCGTTGTTGCCGACGACTACGTAGAGATGGATTTCGGAACGGGCGTCGTAAAGATCACGCCGGCTCACGATCCGAACGACTTTGAGGTCGGCCTGCGCCACAATCTGCCCGTTATCAACGTGATGACGGACGACGCGCGGATAAACGGCGATTACCCGAAGTACGCCGGAATGGATCGCTACGAGGCGAGAGAGGCGATCGTCAGGGATCTCGAAGCAGAGGGCGCTCTCGTCAAGATCGAGGATTATTCGCATAACGTAGGCACGTGCTACCGCTGCTCAACGACGGTCGAGCCGCGCGTGTCGAAGCAGTGGTTCGTAAAGATGAAGCCGCTCGCAGGCCCGGCGATCGACGCCGTAAAGAACGGCGAGACGGACTTTATCCCGCCTCACTTTGAAAAGACGTATTTCCACTGGCTCGAAAATATCCGCGACTGGTGCATCTCGCGCCAGCTCTGGTGGGGGCATCAGATCCCGGCGTTCTACTGCGACGACTGCGGCGAGCTTGTCGTAACGAAGGAGAATTCCGCCGTATGCCCGAAATGCGGCAAGGCTATGAGGCAGGATCCCGACACGCTCGACACGTGGTTCTCGTCCGCCCTCTGGCCTTTCTCAACGATGGGCTGGCCGGACAAGACTCCCGAGCTTGAATACTTCTACCCGACGAACGTCCTCGTTACGGGCTACGATATTATCCCGTTCTGGGTTATGAGAATGATGTTCAGCGGCATTGAGCACACCGGCGAGGTTCCGTTCTCTAAGGTGCTGATACACGGCCTTATCCGCGATTCTCAGGGAAGGAAGATGTCGAAGTCGCTCGGCAACGGCATTGATCCGCTCGAGGTCATTGAGAAGTACGGCGCCGACGCGCTGCGCCTCACGCTCGTAACGGGCAACGCCCCCGGCAGCGATATGCGATACTCCGAGGAGAAGATCACGGCGAACCGCAATTTCGCGAATAAGCTCTGGAACGCGAGCCGCTTCGTCCTCATGAACATCGGCGACCGCGAGGTGAAGCCCGGTCTCCCCGAAACGCTCGAAACGGAGGACAAGTGGATAATCAGCGTCCTCAACACGACGGCGAAGGAGGTCACGGAGAACCTCGACAAGTACGAGCTTGGCATCGCCGTTTCCAAAATATACGACTTTATCTGGGACTACTACTGCGACTGGTACATTGAGCTTGCGAAGGCAAGGCTTCAGTCCGAGGGCGAGAGTGCGGACAACGCGCGCCGTGTGCTCGTTTGGGTGCTTGACAAGGCGCTCAAGCTGCTGCACCCGTTCATGCCGTTCATCACCGAGGAGATCTGGCAGACGATCCCCCACGAGGGCGAGACGATCATGCTCCAGAAATTCCCCGAGTACAAGGCGGAGTATGCGTTCGACGCGGCTGTCGCTGAAATGACGAAGATCATGGACGCGATCAAGGCGATCCGCAACCGCCGCGCAGAGATGAACGTTCCGCCGTCAAGAAAGGCGAAGGTCTACGCCGAGACGCAGTTCACCGACGTGTTCGCCTCAGGCTCGAAGTTTATCGTAAAGCTCGCCTCCGCAAGCGAGGTCGAGGTCGGAACGTCGTTCTCGATCGAGGGCGCCGTAACGGTCGTAACGGCAGACGCGAAGCTCTATATCCCGATCGACGAGCTTATCGACAAGGAAGCCGAGTTCAAGCGCCTCAACAAGGAGCTTGAAAACGTGAAGAAGATGCTCGCGCAGGACGAGGCGAAGCTCTCCAACCCCGGCTTTATGTCGAAGGCGCCGGAGAAGGTCGTCGAGAAGATCAAGGCGCAGCGCGACCGCGAGCGCGAAAAGGTCGCGATGATCGAGGCGGCTCTTGCTGAGCTTGGGTGATGCGCTATGGAGATCAGAAAATTCGGCTTTCTCCACGACGACGCACGTCGTCTGCGCGAAAAGGTCTTTGTGGACGAGCAGAAATTTGAGGTCGAGTTCGACGAGACGGACGACGCAGCCTCCCACCTCGTGATGTACGACGGGGAAACGGCGGTCGCCGTCTGCCGGTACTTTTACAGCGCCGAAAAGGGCTGCTATATGATCGGCAGAGTCGCCGTCGCGAAGGAATACCGCGGCAGGAGTCTCGGCTCCCGGATCATGCGCGCAGCGGAGGAGTATATCCGCGCCGAAGGAGGGCGTGAGGTCGCGCTCTCGTCGCAGTGCCGCGCGTCGCATTTTTACGAGACGCTCGGCTACAAAAAAACGGACGACGAATATTTCGAGGAGTATTGTCCGCACGTCCTGATGAGAAAGCAGCTCGCGCAGAGCGGGTGATGATATTTGCATTGAAGGTGAAACGCTGTTCGGCGCTCATACGTGCCCGGCATTTCACCTTTTCTTTTGCGCGGCTCTTTGTATTATTTCCAAAATTTTAAAAAAAGCTCCGGATTTTTACTTGATTTTTCACAAACAAAACTGTATAATGTAAAGTATGGAAGTGCGCGGACGGCTGCGTGTGCGGCGCTTTTCGCCTCTGCCCGAAAAATGAATAAAGGAGAATGATATATGAGTTTGGAAAACGCTGTTGTACTGGCAAAAAGACCGGCTAAAACGATCTATCGTGACGGCGACACCGTTATAAAGGTATTTGAAGAGGGCTTCTCCAAGGCCGATATCCTCAACGAGGCGCTCAACCACGCGAGGATCGAGGAAACGAACCTGAACATACCGCGCCTCAAGGGCATCAACATGGTTGACGGAAAGTGGGCGATATTTACCGATTTCGTAGAGGGCAAGACGCTCGCGGCGCTCATGGAGGAGCACCCGGAGAAATTCGACGAATATCTCGACCTCTTCGTCGAGCTGCACCTGATCGTTCACGATCAGCGCCAGCGCCTTCTTAACAGCCTGAAGATCAAGACGAGCCGCAAGATCGACGAAAGCGACCTCAACGCGACGATCCGCTACGAGCTTCAGACGCGCCTGCAGTCCATGCCGAGGCACCACAAGGTCTGCCACGGCGACTTCAACCCCAGCAACATCATCATCAAGGAGGACGGCACTCCGTATATCCTCGACTGGGCGCACGCCTCGCAGGGCAACGCCGCAGCCGACGCCGCGATAACGTACCTTCTCTTCAAGCTGCACGGCGAGGAGGAGACGGCGGAGAAATATCTCAACCTCTACTCGATCAAGAGCGACACGGCGAAGCAGTATATCCAGAAATGGGTGCCGATCGTCGCCGCAACGCAGTCGCTGCACGGAACGCCCGAAGAGCGCGCAATGCTGCTCGGCTGGGCGGATGTAGTGGAGTGGAGCTAGCAGGCGAGCAGGCATGCGCCTGCAGGCAGTTCCGGTGGTACATCTTACAAATCCGCCATTCCATCTCCGCGTCTGCGAATACTCACAATACAACACTCTACGATGGGCAAGCGCCCACAGGCAGTTCCGGCGGTACATCTGACAAATCCGCCACTCCATCTCCGCGTCTGCGAATACTCACAATACCGTGGGCAAGCGCACATTCAAAATAACTCTTGTCTTTGAAACACGGGAACACAGAAAATACGCGAGCATTGCAAGCGCACATTCAAAATAACTCTTGTCTTTGAAACACGGGAACACAGAAAACACGCGAGCAATGCGAGCGCACATTCAAAATAACTCTTGTCTTTGAAACACGGGAACACAGAAAACACGCGAGCATTGCGAGCGCCTACTCAAAATAACTCTCATCAATAAAGCCCGGACAGAATCTCACGGGGGGAGATTCCAAAGAGGGGGACGAAGCACCGGTCACCACAGGTTCACTTGCCGCGGCGATAGAGCGGCGGAGGGAAAGTGAGAGATTATTGGAGGTTTCCCGTAGAAAAATGAAGCTGCGTCTTTCTAAAGGATATAAATCCGGATTGCCGGTATCGGGGGGCTTTCCGGTCGCCCCCCGTTCCCCCTTCGGACACAAAAATAAAAAATAAAAAGCAAATCGCCTGCCGCGATAGAGCAAACACGCGAGCATTGCGAGCAACTACTCAAAATAACTCTCATCAATAAAGCCCGGACAGAATCTCACGGGGGGAGATTCCAAAGAGGGGGACGAAGCACCGGTCACCACAGGTTCACTTGC
>CADAYJ010000048.1 GCA_902792115.1 uncultured Ruminococcus sp.
TGAGTCGCGAATCGGATATGGGGGGCTTTCCGGTCGCCCCCCAAGCCCCCTTCGGACACAAAAATTAAAAAATAAAAAGCAAATCGCCTGCCGCGGCGATAGAGCGGCGGAGGGGAAGGAAGAGATTGAGGGAGGTTCCCGTTGAGGAACGGAGCAGCATCTTTCTAAAGATACTGAGTTGAGAATCGGTTATCGGGGGGCTTTCCGGTCGGTCTCGGCTGCCGTCGGTTTTGTGCTGTTGCCTTGCGGCAACGTCTGCCACTGGCAGACCGCACCCCCGTACCCCCTTCGGACACATCTTCTTCTAAAGTGAGAAAAGAATTTTACGGCTTATGCAGGGGGCTTTCCGGTCGCCCCCTGCACCCCTTCGGCACAGAAAAAAATAAAAGATAGTTTATTATTTTGAAACTTCACGGAGAGCTTTCCGGTCGGTTCCGCCTGCCGCCGGCTTTGTGCTGTTGACATTTTGCTCCGCGTGTAGTATAATCACCTTGCAGTATTCTGCAAGATCAGACAGAGTAAGGCTTCGGGCGTGTGAGATTCACGAAGTGTCCTGCGGACGGGGAGTTGCCGCAGGAACGAACGGACATTCCGGCGATCCGAGGTCTGCATCCCGCTGTTTATAAAAATAACGGCGGTGCGTTGTCCGGGTATCTTCCCGGGAAGCATCGCCTTTTTTGCGGCGGTTTGAAAGGAGCTTTTTTAAGTGAATAATATTCTTATCAATGCAGGCAGGAAATTCCGCGACTCCGCAAAGGAGCTTTCCAACCCCGCAACGCTCACGGTCTGCGCGATGATGCTGGCAATATCGCTTGTGCTTTCGTACTTCGGCAATATCAGCATCACGTTCCTCGGAACGAACGTCATAAAGCTGAGCTTCGTGATCGTGCCGATTGCCGTTGCCGCAATGCTTTACGGGCCCGTGGGAGCCGGGATAATCGGCGGCCTGAGCGACATCATCGGCTTCATGCTTGCCCCGATGGGCGCGTATATCCCCGGATTTACGATCAGCATGATACTGATCGGCTTCGCGTTCGGCCTCGTGCTTTACGAGGAAAAGCCGACGGTGCCGAGGATCGCTGCCGTGCAGCTTTTCGTTTCCGCCGTCATCAGCACACTGCTCGGTTCGCTCTGGTTCGTGCTGTTTTACGGTTTTAAGCCGCTTCAGGCTCTCTCCGTTCGGGGGATCAAGGAGCTTGTTATGTACCCGATCAACGTCCTGCTTATCTTCGTTATCGCGAGAGTAATCGCTCAGCTTCCGGAGATCAGGCAGAGAAAACGGAGCAAGGAAGCGCCCGAGCAGGTAGAGCCCGAAGCGTAGTAAGCCGCTGACAGTAAATTTTAATTAAAAAACCCTTGACAACGGAGATTTTCTGTTATATAATATACAGCAATAGGTTTAAATGCGATGACGGGGTAAAAGACCTCGGGGAGCACGATCAGAGAGCCGTTGGTTGGTGTGAAACGGTGGTGTCCCGTGTGTTGAGCTCACCCCTTAGCGGCTGACTGAAATGCTTTCGCAGAGTAGGAAGGACGGATCCTCACCGTTACAGGAGGTTGGCGTGTTAGCGCCGAAAGAGCGGGCTGTTTTCAGCCAACAAAAGTGGTACCACGGAGATCATTCAGTCTTCGCCTTTTGAGAACAAAGGGCGAAGGCTTTTTTAATTCACTGATGACCGCCGATAAGTGTACACGCCGGATCGCAAAACCGAGATATTGTGATAAAGGAGAAAGAGTGTTATGAAAAATTATGAGAGATACTCACGGCAGTATTTTAACCCGCCGGTGAACGAGTATAAGTGGGTGAAAAAGGAGTACGTTGACCGCGCTCCGACGTGGTGCTCCGTCGATCTTCGCGACGGCAACCAGTCGCTGATCGTACCGATGAGCATCGACGAGAAGCTCGATTTCTTCGATATGCTCGTAAAGATCGGATTCAAGGAGATCGAGGTCGGCTTCCCGGCAGCGAGCGAGACGGAATACAACTTCCTGCGTCGCCTCATCGAGGAGGATCGTATCCCCGACGACGTAACTGTTCAGGTGCTGACGCAGGCGAGAGAGCATATTATCCTCAAGACGTTTGAGTCGCTCAGGGGCTGCAAAAACGCGATCGTTCACTTCTACAATTCGACGTCGAAGGCGCAGCGCGAGCAGGTGTTCAAGAAGTCGAAGGAGGAGATCAAGCAGATCGCGATCGACGGCGCAAAGCTCATCAGGCGGCTCCAGGAGGAGAACGGCACGAGCTTCCGCGTCGAGTATTCACCCGAATCGTTCACGGGAACGGAGCCTGAGTACGCGCTCGAGGTGTGCAACGCCGTGCTCGATATCCTTCAGCCGACGCCCGACAGAAAGGCGATCATCAACCTGCCCGTCACGGTGGAGCATTCACTGCCTCACATCTACGCAAACCAGATCGAGTATATGTCCGACCGCCTCAATTTCAGAGACGCGATCGAGCTTTCTCTCCATCCGCACAACGACCGCGGCTGCGGCGTAGCCGATACGGAGCTTGGCTTGCTCGCCGGCGCAGACAGAGTTGAGGGCACTCTCTTCGGCAACGGCGAGAGAACGGGCAACGTGGATATTGTGACGCTCGCTATGAATATGTTCTCCCAGGGCGTCGATCCGCAGCTCGATTTCAGCGATATCCCGTCGATCTGCGAGCTGTACGAGAGAGTTACGCGCATGAAGGTGGGCGACCGCAGCCCGTACGCAGGCGCGCTCGTGTTCGCGGCGTTCTCCGGCTCCCACCAGGACGCTATCGCGAAGGGCAAGAAGTGGCACCAGGAGAAGGGGCTTGACTCCTGGACGATCCCGTATCTCCCGATAGATCCGGCGGACGTCGGCAGAGAGTACGAGACAGACGTTATCCGCATCAACTCGCAGTCCGGCAAGGGCGGCGTAGGCTACCTGCTTGAAACTCACTACGGCTACGTTCTCCCGAAGGCGTTCGGCGAAAAGGTAAGCTACTTCATCAAGAATGTCTCCGACGTCAACCACAAGGAGATGCTCCCGAACGAGGTCTACGACTGCTTCGCTCAGGAATTTATAAATGTCAGGAAGCCGATAGAGCTTAAAAACATCGTTTTCCGCAAGGCGGACGCCGACGGCAGCCGTATGCACGTCACAATGACGGTCGGCGTCAGGGGCGAGGACAAGACGATCGAGGCGGAAGGCTCGGGACGTCTGAGCGCCGTAAGCCGCGCTCTCAGGCATGAGCTTGGCATCGACATCTCCGACCTTTCCTACACAGAACACGCGCTTGAACGCGGCTCCGATTCAAAGGCGGTCACATATGTTTCGATCACCGATAAGGACGGCAACGTCGAGTGGGGCGTAGGCGTTCACGACGATATCATCTATTCGTCGGTAAACGCGCTGTTCTGCGCGATCAACCGCAGAGAGTACACGAAGCACAACGCATAAATCGGGGGTGCTTGCTTGAGCAGCTGCAATATTGACCTGAAGGAAATACTCCGGCGCAGGATAGTGTATGTGACCGAGGAGTTTGAGCTTTTCAGCCGCGGGGATTTCGACGACGAACCCGATTCGATCACATACGAGGAGTATAAGGCGCAGTTCGACGGAGAGCTTCGCGCATACCGCGATATGTATGATGAGGTTTGCAGGGATATCTCCGAGGAAGAGTTTATCGACATCTTCTTTGAAAGAATGCTCGAATACGAGCGCATTTCAAGAGGGCGCGACACCTCCGGCAACATCATCGACATAAGGACGGGAATGCTGAAAAGCGAGCTTGAAAGGCTCGAGTTTGGCGGCTACTTCTACGCCGTGAAGGAGATACTCAACCTGTTTTTGCCGGTGAAGACGGACGAGGACTTTGAATAACTCATAAAATGGCGTAAAATACGGAAAATTAACAATTTGGACTTTACCGAAACGAAAAAACGGTGTATAATTATATATTAGTTACTTTATAAAAAAGGGGCAAATGAACTATGGGTATGACAATGACGCAGAAGATACTTGCCGCAGGCGCAGGCCTTGATAAGGTCGTGCCGGGGCAGCTTATCCGCGTAAAGCTGAGCCTTGTTCTCGGCAACGACATCACAACGCCCGTGGCGATCAACGAGTTTGAGAAGAACGGCTTCGACGGTGTGTTTGACAAGTCAAAGATCGCTATGGTAATGGATCACTTCGTTCCGAACAAGGATATCAAGGCAGCTCAGCAGACGAAGCAGTGCCGCTGCTTTGCCTGCAAGTATGATATTGACAATTACTTTGACGTCGGCGAGATGGGTATCGAACACGCGCTGCTCCCCGAGAAGGGACTCGTGGCGCCCGGCGATATCGTCATCGGCGCAGACTCCCACACCTGCACTTACGGCGCTGTCGGCGCGTTCTCAACCGGCGTCGGAAGCACCGATATGGCGGCAGGCATGGCGACGGGCGAGGCTTGGTTCAAGGTGCCGGAGGCTATCCGCTTCAACCTCACCGGCAAGCTCAAGCCCTTCGTTTCCGGAAAGGACGTTATCCTTTACATCATCGGAAAGATCGGCGTTGACGGCGCTCTTTACAAGTCGATGGAATTCACAGGCCCCGGCGTATCGGAGCTTTCCGTGGACGACAGGCTCTGCATCGCAAACATGGCGATCGAGGCAGGCGCGAAGAACGGAATCTTCGAGGTGGACGATCAGACTCTCGCATACATAAACGAGCGCGTTCACCGCGAGTATAAGGTCTATACTCCGGACGAGGACGCACAGTACGAGCGCAGCATCAACATAGACCTCGGCATGATCGAGCCGACGGTCGCCTGCCCTCATCTCCCGGAAAACACGAGAGACGCTTCGGTGCTCTCCGACGTTAAGATAGACCAGGTCGTTATCGGCTCCTGCACGAACGGACGCATCTCCGATCTTCGCATTGCGGCGGAGATACTAAAGGGCAGACACGTCGCAAAGGGCGTGCGCGTTATCGTGATACCCGCTACTCCGACGATCTACCGCGAGGCTATGAAGGCGGGCTACATCGAGACGTTCATGGAGGCGGGCTGCGCCGTATCGACTCCGACCTGCGGCCCGTGCCTCGGCGGATATATGGGTATCCTCGCCGAGAACGAGGTGGCTGTCGCAACGACGAACAGAAATTTCGTCGGCAGAATGGGACACATCAGCTCGAAGATATACCTTGCAAGCCCGGCGGTCGCCGCGGCGAGCGCTTTGACCGGCGTGATCACCGATCCAAGGAACATCTGAGAAACGGAGGGCACATAATATGAACGCAAAAGGCACTGTACATAAGTACGGCAACAATATAGACACCGACGTAATCATTCCGGCAAGATACCTCAACACTGCCGACCACGGCGAGCTTGCGAAGCACTGCATGGAGGATATCGACGCGCAGTTTGTAAACAAGGTGCAGAAGGGCGATATCATGGTAGGCGGCGCGAACTTCGGCTGCGGTTCCTCGAGAGAGCACGCTCCGATCGCGATCAAGGCGTCCGGTATCGACTGCGTTATCGCGAAGAGCTTCGCGCGCATTTTCTACCGCAACGCGATAAATATCGGTCTCGCGATACTCGAATGTCCCGAGGCGAGCGAAAAGATCGACGACGGCAACACCGTAAGTATTGACTTTGATACCGGTATCATATACAATGAGACAAAAGGCGAGCAGTATCAGGCTCAGCCGTTCCCGGAGTTTATCAAGGAGATAATCGCAAACAACGGTCTGCTCAATTCCATCAGGAAAAAAGCCGGCGTTTGAGCGAATAATATTAGGCAACAGTAAAAGGGTGAAGGAAATGAACAAGAAGATCACAGTTCTCAAGGGCGACGGTATCGGACCGGAGATCGTTGACGAGGCGCTTAAAGTGCTTGACAAGATCGGCGAGAAGTACGGCCACACCTTCGAGAAGGATTTTGTAGACATCGGCGGCGCGTCGATCGACAAGTTCGGCGTACCGATCACGGACGAGGGGCTGGAGCGCTGCAAAAACTGCGACAGCGTTCTGCTCGGCGCGGTAGGCGGCCCGAAGTGGGATGTTATTGATCCCCTGAAGCGCCCGGAGAAGGCTCTGCTCAAGGTAAGAGCCGAGCTGGGGCTTTTCGCGAACCTGCGTCCGACGAAGATGTTCGGACAGCTCAAGGACGCTTCTCCGCTCAAGGAGACGGGTATCAGGGACGGTCTTGACCTGATGATCGTCCGCGAGCTTACGGGCGGTATTTACTTCGGCGAGCACAAGACGTTCGAGGAGAACGGCGAGACGGTCGCGACGGACCTCATGCTCTATTCCGAGCACGAGATCGAGCGTATCGGCAGAGTAGCCTTCGAGGCGGCGCGCAAGCGCGGCAGAAAGGTACACTCCGTTGACAAGGCAAACGTGCTCGATTCCTCAAAGCTCTGGCGCAAGGTGATGCACAAGCTCGCCGAGGAGTATCCGGACGTTGAGTACAGCGATATCCTCGTTGACAACACGGCTATGCAGCTCGTCCGCAACCCCGGTCAGTTTGACGTTATCGTAACGGAGAATATGTTCGGCGATATCCTCTCCGACGAGGCGAGTATGCTCACAGGCTCCATCGGCATGATGCCCTCCGCGAGCCTTTCCTCCACGACGCTCGGTATGTATGAGCCGATCCACGGCTCCGCCCCCGACATCGCCGGAAAGAACATCGCAAATCCGCTCGGAACGATCCTCTCCGCAGCTATGATGCTTCGCTACTCCTTCGATATGGCGAAGGAGGCGGACGATATCGAGCGCGCCGTCAACGCCGTGCTCGACAAGGGCTTCAGAACGGTAGATATCGCAGGAAAAGACGAAAATGTTAAGACGGTTTCGTGCAGCGAGATGGGCGACCTCGTCTGCGCCGAGATCTGATCTTTCTTACAGGGAAAGGACTTGAACAGATATGCTTCAGCTTGAAAACGTATACCAGGCTGCGTTCGCACTTAAAAATATCATTCGCAACACGGAGCTTATCAAAGCGCCGAAGATCAACCCCGAGGTCGATCTCTATATCAAGCCGGAAAACCTCCAGATCACAGGCTCCTTTAAGGTCAGGGGCGCTGCCTACAAGATCTCCCGTCTGACGGACGAGGAGAAGGCGCGCGGCGTTATCGCCTGTTCCGCCGGCAACCACGCGCAGGGCGTTGCCCTCGCCGCAGCAAGACACAACATCAAGTCGGTAATCTGCCTTCCCGATATCGCGCCGATCTCCAAGGTCGAGGCGACAAGGGCGTACGGCGCAGATATCGAGCTTGTAAACGGCGTTTACGACGACGCCTACCAGAGAGCGCTTCAGCTCAAGGACGAGATGGGATACACCTTTATCCACCCGTTTGACGACGATTACGTTATCGCCGGTCAGGGCACGATCGCGATCGAGATTCTCAACGAGAATCCCGACGTTGAGGCGATCGTCGTTCCCGTCGGCGGCGGCGGACTCATTTCCGGTATCGCATACGCCGTCAAGATGCTCCGCCCCGACGTCAAGGTCTACGGCGTTCAGGCGGCGGGCGCTCCCTCGATGGTAAATTCCATCAACGAGGGCAAGATCCTCACGCTCGACTCCGTAAGCACGTTTGCCGACGGCATCTCCGTAAAGCAGCCGGGAGAGAATACCTTCTCCATCTGCAGCAAGTACGTTGACGACTTCGTAACGGTCACCGACGACGAGACGGCAAACGCGATCCTCTCTCTCATGGAGAACCAGAAGCTCGTAGCCGAGGGCGCAGGCGCCGTGTCCGTTGCGGCGGTAATGTTCAACAAGCTCCCCGTAAAGGGCAAGAATACGGTCTGCGTCGTCTCCGGAGGCAACGTGGACGTCACGATCCTCTCGCGTATCATCGACAGAGGACTTCTCAAATCCGGCAGACTCGAAAAGCTGTCTATCCACCTGACGGACAAGCCCGGTCAGCTTCGCGATATGTCGGCGATCATCGCCGAGGCAGGCGCGAACATCGTTTCCGTAAACTATGAGCACGCGGAGAAGGGCAGCGACGTCAACAGCTGCATTATCCGAATCGAGCTGGAAACGAAGAACAGAGCTCACATAAAGCAGGTCCGCAGCGCGCTTTCTGCGGCGGGCTTCCATATAATGAATTAATTGCAAAAGGGGTAATACATCATGGCAGAGAAAGTCTATACAAAGAACGCTCCGGACGCTATCGGTCCGTACTCCCAGGCAGTCAAGGTCGGCTCCCTCGTATTTACGTCGGGACAGATCGCGATCAACCCGGCGACAGGCGCTGTTGAAGCAGAGGGCATAGAGGCTCAGACAGAGCAGGTATGCAAAAACCTCGGCGCCGTTCTCGCAGAAGCCGGCAGCAGCCTTGACAAAGCAGTAAAAACTGTTTGCTTCCTTGCAGAAATGGGCGATTTCGCAGCGTTCAACGAGGTCTACGGTAAGTACTTTACATCAAAGCCCGCACGCTCCTGTGTAGCGGTGAAGACTCTTCCGAAGAACGTACTCGTAGAGGTAGAGGTAATCGCGGAGCTTTGATTTGTGAAGCGTAAAAATCTGACATAAAGAAGGGATTGAATAAAATGGTCTTAAACGGTTCGCAGATATTGGCCAACGTTCTTATCGAGAACGAGGTAGACACCATCTTCGGTTATCCGGGCGGTGCCGTACTCAATATCTATGACGCACTTTACGAATACAGCGATAAGATCACACACATCATGACGGCGCACGAGCAGGGTGCGGCACACGCGGCGGACGGCTACGCAAGAGCTACCGGCAAGACCGGCGTTTGCCTTGCAACGAGCGGCCCCGGCGCTACGAACCTCGTAACGGGTATCGCTACGGCATATATGGATTCCGTTCCGATGGTCGCTATCACCGGCAACGTCCCGAATTCTCTTATCGGGCGCGACTCCTTCCAGGAGGTCTACATAGCCGGAATCACAATGCCGATCACAAAGCATAATTTCGTTGTCAGAAAGATCGAGGATCTTGCGCCGACTCTCAGAACGGCGTTCAAGATCGCGATCAGCGGCAGACCCGGCCCCGTGCTCGTTGATATCCCGAAGGATATCACAGCGGCGGTCACGGAATATACGGCGGCTCCGAAGCAGAAGGCGGAGCGCCAGCTCAGCTACTCCGGCTCGAGTCTTGAGGAGATCGCGGAGGCAGTCAACAAGGCAAGACGCCCCGTGATCGTTTTCGGCGGCGGCGTTAAAGGCTCCAACGCTGACAAGATCCTCAGAAGGATCATCGAAAAGGCGAATATCCCTGCCACTCACACGCTGATGGCGGCAGGCGTTCTCCGCTGGGATATGCCGGAAAATCTCGGCATGATCGGTATGCACGGCTCCGCGGCGGCTAATAAGGCAGTAAACGACGCCGACGTTGTCGTTACGGTCGGCAGCCGCTTCTCTGACAGAGTTGCGCTCGCTCCCGGAAAATTCGCGAGAAAGGCTACGATGATACATATCGACATCGACCAGAGCGAGATCGACAAGAATGTCAAGACCGACCTCCACGTTGTCGGCGACGCGGAGACGGTTCTCGGCGAGCTTGAGCCGCTTCTCGACGAGACGAAGCACAGCGAATGGTTCGCGCAGATAGATAGTATGCGCAGAGATATCCCGTACTCCACGGGCGGCGAGATGATGCACCCGAGGGAGATCATGGAGATCATCAGCGAGATCGGCGGCGAGGACGCACTCTGCGTTACGGACGTCGGTCAGCATCAGATGTGGGCGGCTCAGTACCTCCACCACACGAAGGCGGAGAACTTCCTCACCTCCGGCGGTCTCGGCACGATGGGCTACGGCTACGGCGCGGCTATCGGCGCTCAGATCGGTACGGGCAGAAAGCCTGTGTTCCACATTACGGGCGACGGCTCCTTCCACATGAACATGAACGAGGCGTGCACCGCCGTTACGTACAACACACCGGTAATTTCCATCTGCCTGAACAACACCGTCCTCGGCATGGTACGCCAGTGGCAGACGAGCTTCTACGGCAAGCGCTATTCCTCGACCGATCCCGGAAGAAAGACGAATTACGTCAAGGTCGCCGAGGGCTTCGGTCTGAAGGGCTATTCCTGCAAAACCGCAGATGAGTTCAGAGCGGCTCTCAAGGAAGCAGTCGCGCTCAACGCTCCCGTATGGATCGAGTGCATGATCGGCAAGGACGAGAAGGTACTTCCGATGATCCCGGGCGGCGGCACGGTAGACGATATCATCTATGAATAAGGGAGGTGCGTTTGTATGAATAAGAAAAAATATCTCAGTATTCTTGTGGACAACCATGAGGGTGTGCTGACGAGGATCGCGTCTCTTTTCAGGCAGAGAGGATTTAACATCGACAGCCTTACTGTCAGCGCAACGAACGACAGCACTCTTTCCCGTGTAACCATAGGTATGTCGGGCGACGAGGAGGAGATCAAGCAGATCATCAACCAGACGAGAAAGCTGTATGAGTACGAGGGTATGTTCGAGATAGATCCCAACGACAGCCTCGTCCGCGAGCTTCTTCTCGTAAAGGTCGCTGCAAACGAGCACATCAGAAGCGGTCTGCTGGAGCTTGCAACGATCTTCAAGGCAAAGATCATTGACGTTTCCGAGGGCAGCATGGTATTCGAGCTGACGGGAAAGCCGATCAAGCTCGACTCCTACATCGAGAACCTCAAGCCCTATACTATTCTTGAAATGTGCCGCACGGGCGCAACGGCTCTCCAGCGCGGCAAGGTAAAAATGACGAAATAGTTTTTGTTATCCGCAGCAATGTGCGGGGGAGAGCCGCTTGCAGCAGTTCTCCCCTTTTGCGCTTGCGGACATAGATAAGGAGTTGTTTACAATGAGAAGTGATAACGTAACGAAGGGCGTTGAGCGCGCTCCGAACAGAAGCCTTTTCTACGCGATGGGCTACACAAAGGAGGAGCTTGACCGTCCGCTGATCGGCGTCGTCTCCGCTCACAGCGAGATAATCCCCGGTCATATCCACCTCGACAAGATCGCCGAAGCCGTTAAGGCAGGCGTTCGCATGGCAGGCGGTACGCCGGTAATGGTGCCGGCGATCGGCGTTTGCGACGGCATCGCAATGGGACACCTCGGCATGAAGTATTCCCTTCCGTCGCGTGAGCTTATCGCGGATTCCGTCGAGACTCTCGCGCAGGCGCACGCATTCGACGGCCTTGTGCTGATCCCGAACTGCGACAAGATCGTTCCCGGTATGGTTATGGGCGCAGCAAGGCTCAATATCCCTGCCGTAGTATGCAGCGGCGGCCCGATGCTCGCAGGCACATACGACGGACAGGAGGTCTCCCTCTCGAAGATGTTTGAGGCTGTCGGCGCTTACAAGGCAGGTATTATCGACGACGAAAAGCTCTGCGAGTGCGAGCAGGGCGTATGTCCCGGCTGCGGCTCCTGCGCCGGAATGTACACGGCTAATTCGATGAACTGCCTCTGCGAGTCGCTCGGCATCGCCCTCCCCGGCAACGGCACGATCCCTGCCGTATCGTCGAAGAGGATCATGCTCGCTAAGCACGCCGGCATGGCTATTATGAACCTCGTTGAGAAGGATATCAAAACGAGAGACATCATCAACGAGAAGTCGATCCGCAATGCGCTTGCGTGCGACATGGCTCTCGGCTGCTCGTCCAACTCCGTCCTTCATCTTCTCGCGATCGCAAACGAGGCAGGCGTTCCGCTCGACCTCAATGTTTTCAACGAGATGAGCGCAAAGACGCCGAACCTCTGCCACCTCGCCCCGGCAGGTCCGACGCATATGCAGGATCTCGACGCTGCCGGCGGCGTTCCTGCCGTTCAGGCGGAGCTTGCAAAGAAGGGACTGATTGATCTTTCGCTTATCACGGCGACGGGTAAGACAGTCGGCGAGAATATAGAGGGCGCATACGTCAAGGATAATAATTCGATCAAGCCGATCGACGCTCCGTACTCCGAGACGGGCGGTATCCAGATCCTCTGGGGCAACATCGCAAAGAAGGGCTGCGTTGTTAAGAGAAGCGCGGTCGCTCCCGAAATGCTCGTTCACAAGGGCCCGGCGAGAGTCTTTGATTCCGAGGACGACGCGATCAAGGCGATCTACAATTCTCAGATCGTTGACGGCGACGTCGTAGTTATCCGCTACGAAGGCCCCAAGGGCGGCCCCGGCATGAGAGAGATGCTCAACCCGACGAGCGCGCTTGCAGGAATGAAGCTCGACAAGACGGTCGCTCTCATCACCGACGGACGCTTCTCCGGCGCTTCCCGAGGCGCTTCGATCGGCCACGTCAGCCCCGAGGCGGCAGACGGCGGCGAGATCGGTCTCATCAAGGAGGGCGATATCATCAGCATAGATATCCCGAATGCGTCGATCAGCCTTGAGGTCTCCGACGAGGAGCTTGCGAAGAGGAAGGCGGCGTACACCGCTCCCGCTCCGAAGGTAACGTCCGGCTGGCTTGCGCGCTACTCGAAGCTCGTAAGCAGCGCTGCAAAGGGCGCTATCATGAAGACGTACGACGAATTCTAAGGAGCCACTGATTAAATCACATCCTGCGGACTGAGCACTCATCTTGCTTGCATCTTTTCGTCATATTGCACTCAACTCCCTTGAAATACGTCAGTAGCTTTAATCAGTGTCTCCCTAATCGTTCAAATGAAATAACAGACATACCGCCCGACTGAGCGCAATTCAGACGGGCGGTTTTATTTTGTTCTATTTCGTGTTCACCGCCGCATATACATTCACAGAATGATACAACGCCACAAGGAAAGGGAACATGAAAATGACACGATTTTTTCCGGAAGGGATATTGACAGGCACAGACGAAAACAAGGCGGCAGTTTCCTCCGCATACGCTCTTGAGGAGGCGATGCACGAGGGGCGCATACTCGAAGCGCGCGCCGTTATGTGCGACAGCGATCACAACCTCATCGTCGATCTCGGCGGCGTTCGCGGCATTATCCCGCGTGAAGAGGGCGCTGTCGGCATCAGGGAGGGAACTGTTCGTGACATCGCCGTTATCTCGCGCGTCAACCGCCCCGTGTGCTTTATCGTCACTCAGCTTGACAAGGAGAACGGAGAGCTTGTCGCGCGTCTCTCGCGCCGCGCGGCGCAGGAGAGGTGTGTTTCGTGCTATATCGAAAAGCTCGCTCCCGGCGACGTGATAGACGCGCGCATAACGCACCTTGAGCATTTCGGGGCGTTCGCCGATATCGGCTGCGGAATAGCGTCGCTGCTGCCGATCGACGCTGTGTCCGTTTCGCGGATCGAGCATCCGTCGCAGCGCTTCAGGGTGGGGCAGGCGATACGCGCCGTCGTCAGGAGCCGGGAGGGCGGCAGAGTCTGCCTCTCCCACAAGGAGCTTCTCGGCACGTGGGAGGAAAACGCGGCGGCGTTTGCGCCGGGTGAGACCGTCCCCGGTATCGTCCGCAGCGTCGAGAGCTACGGCGCGTTTGTGGAGCTTGCGCCGAACCTCGCAGGCCTTGCGGAGCTTCGCGCAGACCTCAGACCGGGCATGAAGGTCAGCGTGTACATCAAAAGCATTATACCGAAAAAAATGAAGATCAAGCTGATCGTCATAGACGCCTTCGACGACGAGATCAAGCCGGAGAAGCCACGTTATTTCTTCTCCGGAAATAAGATGGAGCGCTTCCGCTACTCCCCCGAGGACTGCGAGAAGCTCGTTGAAACGGTTTTCACGTGACCTGCTGTGAACATCGCAGCATAAAAACGCCGGCACATTCACTGTGCCGGCGTACTGCTTGCTTGTTATTTTGCGTAGTCGATCGCTCTCGACTCTCTGATGATGTTGACCTTGACCTGACCGGGGTAATCGAGGTCTGTCTCGATCTTCTTGCAGATCTCTCTCGCGAGGGGGATCATGCGCTCGTCGTTGACAACGTCCGGCTTGACCATAATGCGGATCTCGCGGCCTGCCTGGATCGCGTAGCAGCTTTCTACGCCGTCGAAAGAGGAAGCGACCTCCTCGAGCTTCTGGAGCCTCTTGATGTAGTTCTCGAGGTTCTCGCGTCTTGCGCCCGGTCTTGCAGCGGAGATAGCGTCCGCCGCCTGAACGATACAGGCAACGATCGTCTTCGCCTCAATGTCGCCGTGGTGAGCGTGGATCGCGTGAATGACCTGCTCGCTCTCCTTGTACTTGCGCGCTACGTCAACGCCGATCTCAACGTGGCTGCCCTCGATCTCGTGGTCGAGCGCCTTGCCGATATCGTGGAGAAGACCGGCTCTCTTTGCGAGCGTCGGATCCATTCCAAGCTCGCTCGCGATCATGCCGGAAAGCAGAGCGACCTCGATCGAGTGCTCAAGCACATTCTGACCGAAGCTCGTGCGGTAGCGCAGGCGTCCGAGCAGCTTTACAAGCTCGTGGTGTATACCGTTCACGCCGACCTCCAGCACGGCTCTTTCGCCCTCTGCCTTCATGATCGCCT
>CADAYJ010000049.1 GCA_902792115.1 uncultured Ruminococcus sp.
TCCGCCTTAACCCACTTCCTCGCAAACCCCGTTACCGTCGTATCCGCTGCCGCCTTGACCGGTGCGCAGACTGCGAACACGCCGCACACGAGCGCGAGCGCGAGAAGCACGCTCAGCGTTTTCTTATATATTCTTGTCATAATAACACTCCCTTCCGAATTCCGCGCCCCGGCTGTCGTATTATGCTCCCGGGGCAAACCCTTCACAGGGTATATATTTCTGTGTATCATTATAGCACAGCTAGAGGGAGAAATCAACATTTTTTCCGGCAAAAGTCTAAACAATATGTTAAATCCGTTTCCCGGGGCAGCCAGAATCAGTTCCTCTTTATGGTCGCGACGCTGTATTCTTCGTCAGCTTAGGCTTCACCTTCCGGAATTGAGCATTTTAGAATAAAAAAATTCCCCCGAGAAGCCCCGGGGGAAAATCTGTTCAATCAGTACTGCTCCTCGTCCTGGAGAGCGTCAACGCCCTCCTCGCCGGTGCGTACCTTTACGACGTTCTCAACGTCGTATACGAATATCTTGCCGTCGCCCGTGTGACCGGTGTACATGACGCTCTTCGCGGCGTCGATAACCGTCTTGACGGGTATCTTGCTAACGACGATCTCGACCTGTACGCGCGGATGGAGAGTGATCTCCTGAACGGCGCCTCTGTAATAGGACGGCTTGCCCTTCTGTACGCCGCAGCCGAGGACGTTCGTGACCGTCATGCCGGTGATGCCGATGTCAAGCATAGCCTGCTTGAGCGACTCGAAGCACTCCTGGCGGACGAATATCTCGATCTTCGTGAGCTTGATGTCGGAGGCGACGGGCGTCTTCGGAGTTTTGAGGACGACGGGAACAGCCTCGTCGATATCCACCTTCTTCTCCGGCGCAGTCTTTACGCCGTCCTTCGTCGGAGCGGACATAGTGGCGAAGATCGGCTGGAAGTCCGCATATGCGCTGACGAGACCGTGCTCCGGGAAATCGAGGCCCTGAAGCTCCTCCTCGCGCGTGACGCGCAGACCGATAGTTTTCTTGATGATAAAGAATGTGAGGAAGATCATCACGCCGCCCCACGCGATAACGCAGACCGCGCCAAGGCACTGTACGCCGAGGAAGTAGCCTCTTGTGAGACCGTTCTCCGCGAGCCAGTCGTTTGATGCGAAAACGCCCGTGAGGATCGTGCCGAGAAGGCCGTTGAGGAAATGTACGCCGACGGCGCCGACGGGATCGTCTACCTTGAGAACCTTATCGACGAACTCGATGCCGAATACAACGGCGAACGCCGAGAGAATGCCGATAACGGCTGCCGCCCATGTGTTTACGCAGTCGCAGCTTGCCGTGATCGCAACGAGGCCTGCGAGCGAGCCGTTGAGCGTCATGGAGACGTCGGGCTTCTTGTAGCGGATCCATGTGATGATCATTGTCGCGAGCGTAGCCATAGCCGCCGCGAGGTTCGTGTTTACAAATACAACGGAAGCAAGCTCCGCGGCGCCGTTCGTCATAGAGACGGTCGAGCCGCCGTTGAAGCCGAACCAGCAGAACCAAAGGATAAATACGCCAAGTGCGCCGAGCGGAATATTGTGGCCGGGGATAGCCTTCGGCTTGCCGTTTTTATCGTACTTGCCGATACGTGCGCCGAGCATCGCCGCGCCGATCAGGGCGCAGAGACCGCCGAGCATATGTACGGCTGTTGAACCGGCGAAATCATGGAAGCCGAGCTGTGCAAGCCAGCCGCCGCCCCAGATCCAGTGACCGGAAACGGGATAGATCACAAGGCTGATGATTGCCGAATAGATGCAGTAAGAGGAAAACTTTGTGCGCTCTGCCATAGCACCCGATACGATCGTCGCCGCCGTAGCGCAGAATACCGTCTGGAAGATGAAGTATGCCGCGAAGCTGACGCCGTCGGGAAGGATCGCGGTGTAATCGCCGCGCGTGAAAAGATCGATCCCGCCGAAGATCGCCGAATGCGTGCCGAACATGATGCCGAAGCCGACGAGCCAGTAAAGAGGCGTGCCGATCGAGAAGTCCATCAGGTTCTTCATGATGATGTTGCCGCTGTTTTTCGAGCGCGTGAAGCCTGCCTCAACCGCCGCAAAGCCTGCCTGCATAAAGAAGACGAGAGCCGCGCCGATGAGCGTCCACATCGTGTTGACGTCGGAAAACAGCACCGTTACGTTTGTGTCTGTCATGGTAAATACACTTCTTTTCTTAAATTATTTCTATATGTTAACACGCAAAGCGTGGGATCGCCGAAGCGTTTTCAAAAGGCTGACGGCAACGGTGCGATATGGGTATCCCGGAGGAGGACTCCCGACAGCGCCGTTGCCGTCATAAAAATGAGTATAACATAAGGTGAAAGCGGAATAAAAAGAAAAAGCGGCTATAATGCGAGCCAAATCAAGCTCCGACATCATTGCCGCTTTCTGCTATGGTCGTATTATACACCCCGGAACGGATTTTGTCAAGTGCAATTTTTAAAAAAAATCCTGCAAAAATCAGACTGCCGCACTTCCTATAAATATCAGACTTTTCACCCGAAAAAGCGAATAGAACGCTGTTTCCTCATTGACTTTTCCCTACCGATATGGTATTTTTTAATCAGGCAATGGGGCTGTTCCGAGAATTGATTTTTTCGGAACAGCCCTGCATTTTTCAGAGCAGACAGGAGGTGTGTCTGATGGTTTTCAAAATAATGCTTCTCGATAAAACGAGCGCCGAGCTAAAGCGCTACCGCAGTATGTCCGTGTTTGGCGAATGCGGCTTTGAGATAGTCGGACACGTCTTCGATTTGACGGATTCTCTCGTCCCGACTGCAAAAAGCAAGTTTGATATGCTTCTCATCGTCAACCGTGAGAACAGCATGATCGCGGCTGATACGCTCCTTTCGCTTCGCCGGAAGAGGCTCGACGTTCCGGCGATCGTTATCAGCTTCTCCGAGTCCGCACGCGATATGCGCGACTGCTTCCTGCTCGGAGCGCTCGACTACATCGTTGAGCCGGTCGGCGAGGAGGATCTCGCGGCGTCTCTGGAGCGGGCGTCAAAAACGATCAGCGAAAGCATCACGGACAGGGAGTATTCGCGCGCCGTCGATGCCGCTCTCTCCGTTCTCGACGTCAGCGGCGAGAACACGGCGCTCGGCGAAAAGCTGATCGAATTCCTCATGAAGGTCAAGGGGCGCGCGTCCACCGTCGAGGAGGCTGCCGATTTCTTCGGCTTCAACCCCGACTACTTCCGCCGCGTCTTCAAGAAGCGCTTCGGCGTGTCGTTCTCCGATTTTTACAAAATGCTGATGATGGACTACGCAAAGCTGCTGCTTTCCTCCGGCCACTACAAGGTCGGCGAGGTGAGCGAGCTTCTCGGCTTCTCGTCGTCCGACTACTTCACGCGCGTTTTCAAGAAGATCACCGGTCATCTGCCGTCGGAGTATCGCAAGTGACCTCCAGCACGAGCAGCGCCGCCGTATACTTCGTGACGCAGCAGTCCATCGCGAGCTTCTGTATGTATCTGTGAGCCTGCGCCTCTGTCATGCCGCGCCTGCTCGAAAGCACTCTCTTGGCAAGCCGGAAAAGGCGCTTGTTTTCTTCGTTTTCCTTCATTGAAATCACGCTCCGCAGTTTATTGTACGATATAGCGGCAGTGATTTGCGCGAATGTCGGAAATTCGACGGGTGATGTCTGGAATTCGCCGCCGTCTGAATATTGCCGTAAAAGGCACGTTTTTTGTATCATTAATTCCGGGTGATTGCGCCCGGATAATTCAATTTATCATTTCCGAGGAGGAGAAAAGTTATGTCCTATGTTGACGAGGTGATCGAGCAGGTCACCGTCAAAAATCACGACGAGCCGGAGTTTTTGCAGGCTGTAAGAGAGGTTCTCGATTCTATCAGACCTATCATTGACGCGGACGAGCAGAGATTCCGCAGAGACGCCGTTCTGGAGCGTCTTGTAAACCCCGAGCGCCAGATCAAGTTCCGCGTTCCGTGGATCGACGACAACGGCGACGTTCACGTAAACACCGGCTACCGCGTGCAGTTCAACTCGGCGATCGGTCCGTACAAGGGCGGCCTCAGACTGCACCCGTCCGTAAATATCGGTATCATCAAGTTCCTGGGCTTTGAGCAGATCTTCAAGAACAGCCTCACCGGTCTTCCGATCGGCGGCGGCAAGGGCGGCTCCGACTTCGATCCGAAGGGCAAGTCCGACAGGGAGATCATGAGCTTCTGCCAGAGCTTCATGACAGAGCTTTGCAAGTACATCGGCGCCGACACCGATATCCCCGCGGGAGACATCGGCACGGGCGGCCGCGAGATCGGCTTTATGTTCGGCCAGTACAAGAGACTTCGCAACCTCTTCGAGGGCACTCTCACCGGCAAGGGGCTTTCCTTCGGCGGCTCTCTCGCCAGAACAGAGGCTACCGGCTACGGCCTTCTCTACCTCACGGACGAGCTTCTCCGCTGCCACGGCGAGTCGCTCGAGGGCAAGACGGTCGTCGTATCCGGCGCAGGCAACGTCGCGATCTACGCGATCGAGAAGGCGCAGCAGCTCGGCGCAAAGGTCGTCACCTGCTCCGACTCCACCGGCTGGGTATACGATCCCGACGGAATCGACGTGGAGCTTCTCAAGGACATCAAGGAGGTAAGGCGCGCAAGGCTCTCCGAGTACAAGAGCAGCCGCCCGAACGCAGAGTATCACGAGGGCAGAGGCGTATGGAGCGTCAAGTGCGACGTTGCTCTCCCCTGCGCTACGCAGAACGAGCTTGATGTTGACGACGCGAAGGCTCTCGTCGCAAACGGCGTCACAGCCGTATGCGAGGGCGCGAATATGCCCACAACGGAGGCGGCTACAAAGTATCTCCAGGACAACGGCGTATACTTCGTTCCCGGCAAGGCTGCAAACGCAGGCGGCGTTGCGACCTCCGCGCTTGAGATGTCCCAGAACAGCGAGCGCCTGAGCTGGTCGTTCGAGGAGGTAGACTCCAAGCTCAAGACGATCATGGAGAACCTCTACCACAACATCGACAACGCCGCGAAGAGATACGGCTTCGAGGGCAACTACGTTGCAGGCGCAAACCTCGCCGGCTTTGAAAAGGTGCTCGACGCGATGAACGCGCAGGGCATCGTCTGACAGGTACTTCGTTCAGAACGCGCGGCAACGCACCCGCACGTTTATGATAAAAACAGGAGGAGTGATCGTATGACAGAAGATAAGACTTACGCCAAAGCGGAACTATTGCCCATTGTCCCGTTTACAGGTTATCACCCACAAATGCTTATCAAAACTCCCGAGCGTGACCGGCGGCTCGACGTCGTCACGGAAAGCGAATATACGCAAAACACCGAAGCATACGACTAACGTATCCCTCCAAACGCAGGCGGCATCGCTCAAAACGCGGTGCTGCCTTGTGCTGTCTATTCCAGTATTATAAAAAAGGAGAAAAACATGAAAAAGATTCTTCTCTGCAAGGAGACGGACGAAAGAGAAACACGCACGGCGCTTATCCCCGACGACGTAAAGCGGCTCACGGCAATGGGCTTTGAGATCACCGCCGTAAAGGGCACGGGCGCTAAAAGCGGCTTCTCCGACGAAGACTACGAAAAGGCAGGCGCCAAGCTCGCTTCAAGCAACGAGGAGGGCTTGAAGGGAAAGGATATCGTCCTGCGCATCTTAAAGCCCGAAAGCGTCAAGGGCATCGAAAAGGGCGCGCTCCACCTCTCGTACCTCGATCCGTTCAACGAGAAAAAGCTGCTCGGAGAAATGGCGAAGGCGGGTATCCAGGCCGTTTCTCTCGAAATGATACCGAGAACGACGCTCGCCCAGAAGATGGACGTCCAGTCGTCGCAGACGTCGCTCGCAGGCTACACAGCCGTTGTAAACGCTGCCGCGCGCCTGCCGAAGATCCTCCCGATGATGGTCACGCCGTCCGGCACGATCAACCCTGCGAGGGTGTTCGTTATCGGCGTAGGCGTTGCAGGTCTTCAGGCGATCGCGACGGCAAAGCGCCTCGGCGCGCGCGTTGACGCCTTCGACACGCGCCCCGTCGTCGAGGAGCAGGTAAAGTCGCTCGGCGCGAGCTTCGTGAAGATCGACCTCGGCGAGATGGGACAGACCGACCAGGGCTACGCGAAGGAGCTTACTCCGGAGCAGGTCAAAAAGCAGCAGGAGGCGCAGGCGAAGGTCTGTGAGCGCTCCGACATCGTTATCACGACGGCAAAGGTCTTCGGGCGCAAGGCTCCGAGGCTCATCGGAAAGGACGTTCTCGACAGAATGAAGCCGGGCGCCGTCGTCGTCGATATGGCTGTCTCAACGGGCGGTAACGTCGAAGGCTCGAAGCTGTACGAGGAGGTCGTCCGCGACAACGGCGTTATCATCATGTCGGGCGATATGCTTGAGCGTCAGGTTCCTTACGACGCTTCAAAGATGCTCTCCGGCAACTTTACGGCGTTCCTCACGCACTTCTACGACAAGGAGAAAAAGGAGCTTGCCGTAAACCTCGACGACGAGATCATGAAGGGCTGCCTTCTCACGAAGGACGGCGAGATCATTCACGAAAGATTCAAATGATTTACGGGAAAGGAAAGAAATAGATATGGCAATAGGAGAAATACTTCTGCTTGTTTTCGTATTCGTTATCGCCGGATTTCTCGGGGTGGAGCTTATCTCCAAGGTACCCTCGCAGCTGCACACGCCGCTGATGTCCGGTACAAACGCGATCTCCGGCATCACGATCGTCGGCGCGATATCGGCAACGGCCGTCGCTCTGCACACGGACGGCATGATAAGCAACATCTGCGGCTTCGCGGCGATCGTCCTCGCGACGATCAACGTCGTCGGCGGATATCTCGTCACGGACAGAATGCTTGAGATGTTCAAGAAGAAAGGGGACAAGAAGAAGTGAATTTTGAAGGTATAAGAGTCGTTTGCACGACCGTACTATACATGGTCGCCTCGATACTATTCATCAGGGGCATCAAGCTGCTCGGAAAAGCGGACACCGCAAGGCGCGGCAACCTTCTTTCGTCCGTCGGTATGCTCATCGCCGTCGTGACGGTGCTCTTTGAGAAAAACGTGACCGACACGCTTACATCCGCTCCGCTGCAGAACGCTTACATCTGGACAGCCGCGGCGATCGTCCTCGGCTCGGCGATCGGCGCCGTTTGGGCGAAGAAGGTCGAAATGACCGGAATGCCGCAGCTCGTCGCGCTCTTTAACGGCTTCGGCGGCCTCTCGTCGCTGCTCGTCGCTCTCACTCAGTACATGACGGACAAGAGCATCAACGTCTTCTCAAGCGCTGCACTTGGCCTCACCGTCGCGATCGGCGCCGTGGCGTTCACAGGCTCCGTCGTCGCCTGGGGCAAGCTGTCGGGCAAGCTGTTCAAAAAGAACATCTCGATCCCCGGCAAGAATTTCATCAACGGTCTTCTCGCCTTTGCCGGACTTTGCGGCGTTGCGGCATACGCGCTGCACATCGCCGGTGCAGCAGGAGAGGACGTCGGCAGGATCGGCATTATCGTCGTCACGGCTGCGTATCTGCTGCTCGGCTTCACGATGGTAGCCGCGATCGGCGGCGGCGATATGCCCGTTATCATCTCGCTGCTCAACGCATTCTCCGGTCTTGCGGCGGCGTTTGCAGGTCTTTCGATCTCGAACTCCGTGCTCGTCGTATCGGGCTGCCTCGTCGGAACGTCCGGCCTTATCCTCACGCTCATCATGTGCAAGGCGATGAACAGAACGCTTTACAGCCTGCTCTTCTCGTCCTTCGGCGGCGCTTCCAAAAAGGGCGCGTCCGGCGAGCAGAAGGAGCCTAAGAGTATGTCCGTCGAGGACGCATACCTCATTCTCGAGGCGGCAAGCTCCGTCGTATTTATCCCCGGCTACGGCATGGCAGTCGCGCAGGCGCAGCACGCCGTCAAGGAGCTTTGCGACAAGCTCGAGGAGAACGGGGCGGAGGTCAGCTTCGCGATCCACCCCGTTGCGGGACGTATGCCCGGCCACATGAACGTGCTGCTTGCCGAGGCTAACGTGCCGTACGAGCAGCTCAAAACTGCCGACGACATGAACCCGCAGATGGCAAACACCGACGTCGCGATCGTTATCGGCGCAAACGACGTTGTAAACCCGTCGGCTCTCACCGACGAATCCTCGCCGCTCTACGGAATGCCGATCATCAACGCATTCGAGGCGCGCACCGTCTTTGTGCTCAAGCGCGGCAAGGGCACCGGCTTCTCCGGCGTTGAGAATCCGCTGTTCACGAACGACAACACCGTAATGATCTACGGCGACGCAAAACAGACTGTCTCCTCCCTCGTGAGCGAATTCGACGAGGGGTGATAACTCCCCCCGTTAGTTGGCTACAGGAAGAACAAATCACAAAAAGCCCCGTTCTGCAGTGTCTCGCAGAACGGGGCTTTTCTGTATATCTGCCGCTCCAAGGCGGAGAAATGATTTAATCGAGCGGCTTCATCGTCGGGAATATCAGCACGTCTCTGATCGAGGCGCTGTCCGTAAGGAGCATTACGAGCCTGTCGATGCCCATGCCCATGCCGCCGGTGGGCGCCATGCCGTATTCGAGCGAGGTGATGAAATCCTCGTCGATCATCTGAGCCTCGTCGTCGCCGCTCTCTCTGAGCATGAGCTGATGCTCGAAGCGGCCGCGCTGGTCGATCGGATCGTTAAGCTCGGAGTATGCGTTCGCAAGCTCGCGGCGCGTCGCGAAAAGCTCGAAGCGCTCTACGATCTCCGGCACACCCTTCTTGCGCTTCGTCAGCGGAGAGACCTCAACGGGGTAGTCGTAGATAAACGTCGGCTGAACGAGGTTCTCCTCGACCTTCTCCTCGAACGCGGTGTTGAGGATATTGCCCCAGGTGTCCGTCTTCTTGACCTCGAGACCAAGCTCCTTCGCAACCTCCTTTGCGCGCTCCGTGTCGCCGATGAATCCGCCGAAATCAACGCCGGTGTACTCCTTGACGGCGTCGATCATCGTCACGCGCCTGAACGGCAGCGCAAGCGAGATCTCCTCGCCCTGGTACGTGATCTTGTCCGTGCCGTTTACGGCGATGCACGACTTGTTGATGAGCTTCTCGGTGAGATCCATCATGCCGTGGTAATCGGTGTACGCCTCGTAAAGCTCGATCGTCGTGAACTCCGGGTTGTGCTTTACGTCCATGCCCTCGTTGCGGAAGAGTCTGCCGATCTCGTACACCTTCTCCATGCCGCCGACGATGAGCCTCTTCAGGTAAAGCTCCGGCGCGATGCGCAGGTAGAGGTCGATGTCGAGCGTGTTGTGGTGCGTGATGAACGGTCTTGCAGCCGCGCCGCCGGGGATCGTGTTGAGGATCGGCGTCTCGACCTCGATGTATCCCTGCGCGTCAAGCTCCTCGCGGATCGTCTTGATGATCTTTGAACGCTTGATGAAGGTATCCTTAACCTCGGGGTTCATTATGAGATCGACGTAGCGCTGACGGTAGCGCAGATCGGTGTCTTTAAGTCCGTGGTACTTGTCCGGAAGGGGCAGCAGCGACTTCGAGAGAAGCTGCACCTGCTGCGCGTGAACGGAGACCTCGCCCATTTTCGTCTTGAAGACGAAGCCCTTTATGCCTACGATATCGCCGATATCCCACTTTTTAAGGCCGGCGTAGACCTCCTCGCCGAGGTCGTCGTACTTAGCGAAGATCTGGATCTTGCCGCTCCTGTCGTGCAGGT
This sequence comes from uncultured Ruminococcus sp., assembly GCA_902792115.1. Classification (GTDB taxonomy): domain Bacteria; phylum Bacillota; class Clostridia; order Oscillospirales; family Acutalibacteraceae; genus RUG592. The sequence continues at coordinate 9,689 of CADAYJ010000049.1, forward strand.
CCATAAACATGACCTTGCCCTTGCCGCGCTTCGACATGATACGCCCGGCGACGGAGACGTTCTTTTCCTCGTCCTCGCTGAAATTGTTGATAATATCGCTCGCGCAGTCGGTGCGGTCGTATACCGTGATCTCAAACGGATCGTTCCCCGCCTGCTGCAGCGCCTGCAGCTTGTCGCGCCTTACCTGCAAAAGCTCCTCGCCCACGGTCTGGACGCTCTGCTCGTTCTTCTCACTCATTGCAATGCTTCACCTTTCAGAATAAATTAGTGGCTCCTCCGCTTATCTTGTGATCTCCTTGACGTCAAGGAAGATCTGCGTGCCGTTCGGAAGATCGACGGCAACTCTGTCTCCGACCTTCTTGCCGAGAAGCGCCTTGCCAACGGGAGATTCGTCGGAGATCTTGTTGTCCTCCGGATCGGACTCGCTGGCGCTGACGATATTATACGTCACGTTCTCCTCGAGCATACCGTTGTAAACGGTAACGACGGAGCCGATATGGACGTTCTCGTTCGAGATCTCGCTCTCGTCGATAACCTTTGCGTGCTTCAGCGTAACCTCGATATCGGCGATACGCGCCTCCATCTGAGCCTGCTCGTTTTTAGCGTCGTCATACTCGCTGTTCTCGGAAAGGTCTCCGTAGGAACGCGCGAGGGCTATCTTCTCCGCCATTTCCTTTCTTTTGACGGTCTTTAAGAAATCAAGCTCGTCCTCCAGGGCTTTCAGTCCCTGCGCGGTCAATAAAATTTCCTTTTGCATATTAAATCCACCTTTAAATCTCTCCGGAAAGCTCCGGTTTTTCTGATAAGTATACATTGTTAATTATAGACATTCCGGCGGCGAATGTCAAGCGAAAGATCATAATACTTTCCGACTTCCGCAGACGCGCTCGCCGTACTCCGAAAGCACGTCGTATACGGCGTCCTCCGAAATGACTCCGCGCCGAAGCTGCGGCGGCAGCACTCCTGCCTCGTCGGCTTCAAAGTCGCGCCGCCGGAGCGCACCCTCGTAATACTCCGAGAGCAGGCGCACGTCCTCGCGTACAGCGTCGGGCGGATCGCCCTCCTCCCTCAGCCACGCGGCGATCCTGCCGAGCCGCTGCTCCATCTCGGTTATGCGCGTTATCATCTCGTCGCTCACTGCGTATCCCCCTTCTCATTCGGCACGTTCGCGGAGCGTCCCCTTCTGAAGGAACGCTCCGCTGCGTGTTATTTATTATCTCCAAACTCATTTACGTCAATGTCCGGCGGTGCGTCGATCTCGCGGCCGACGTAGCCGCCGTTTTTGCGGCGCTGCTTGACGCATTCGGTCAGCAGATATTCGATCTGCCCGTTGACCGAGCGAAAATCGTCCTCCGCCCAGGAGGCGATATCGTTATAGAGCTTTTCGGAGAGTCTGAGCGGTACCTGCTTCTTCGCTGCCATCAGTACAGACTGCCCGAATTAACGATCGGCTGCGCGTCGTGGTTGCCGCAAAGCACAACGAGCAGATTTGATACCATCGCAGCCTTGCGCTCGTCGTCAAGCTCGACGACGTTCTTCTCGCTGAGCTGCTCAAGCGCCATTTCGACCATGCCGACGGCTCCGTCTACGATCAGCTTGCGCGCGTCCACAACTGCGGAAGCCTGCTGGCGCTGCAGCATTGCCGCCGCGATCTCCGGCGCGTACGCGAGGTATGTGATCCTCGCCTCGATGATCTCGATGCCGGCGTTATTTACCTTTTCCTGGATCTCGTCGCGGATACGCTTTGCGACGAGGTCGCTCGATCCTCTGAGGCTGCCCTCGTCCGCTACGCCGTCGCCCGTCGTGTCTACGTTCGGCGCTACGTCATACGGATAAAGGCGGACGATATTCCTGAGTGCGGTGTCGCACTGGAGCGACAGATATTCCTTGTAGTTGTCAACGTCGAACACTGCCTTCGCCGTATCAACGACTCTCCAGATGACGGCGATTCCGATCTCGATCGGGTTGCCGAGGCAGTCGTTGATCTTCTGCTTGTTGTTATTAAGCGTCATGATCTTTAGCGAGATGCGCCTGTCTGCGGTCTTGCCCATCGGCGTGTGAACGTCGGCATCCGTCTTCAGCGGCGACACGCCCTTATCAGGCGCGACGTCTCCGCTCTGCCTGAGCCGCGTCTCCGCCGCCGGGTTTACGGACGTGCAGAACGGATTCACCCAGTAGAAGCCGTCGCCCTTGAGCGTTCCGACGTATTTTCCGAAGAGCGTGAGCACGAGAGCCTCCTGCGGCTTTAGAACCTTTAGCCCCATCCAGAATATCCAGCCGAGGCAGATCCACGCGATCGCCGCCGCCAAAGCAGCCTTCCCGACCAGCGACTCGCTGCCGTCAAAAACAACGCAGACCGCGATCGCCGCGATATACAGCAGTATTGTGATAACGAGTACCGTCATACCGTGCTTTCTGCCCGATAATACCTTTTCTTTCATAACTGTGACCTCCCTTGCCGACAGCGGAATTCCTGCTGTCCTTGTCATGCGGTTGATAATTCTTTATCACATCTCTGTGATATCAATATGATATCACTTTGTTTCTCGTTTTTCAAGACCTTTTGCTCCGATTTTTCAAAATCAGCGAATTATGGAGACACTGATTAAATCGAGTGCTCATATCGCGCAGGAATTTTTGAGGCAAATTGATTGAAAAATCCGCAGGAATACTGACGTATTTCAAGGGTTTTG
>CADAYJ010000050.1 GCA_902792115.1 uncultured Ruminococcus sp.
GGAAGACCTCCATGCTCTTGTCAAACCTGCCGGAGCAGATACGCATAAACGCGACTCTGTCGCGGTGAGCCTTGTTCATATTCGCCTGGATCTTGAAGACGAATGCCGAGAATTTATCGTTGACGGGATCTATCGTAGAGATGTTCGTCTCTCTCGGCAGAGGCGGCGTCGTGATATTGAGGAACTCCTCCAGGAACGGCTCCACACCGAAGTTCGTAAGCGCGGAACCGAAGAATACGGGAGTAAGCCTGCCGGCTCTTACCTCGTCAAGATCGAAGTTGTCTCCGGCACCGTCAAGAAGCTCGATCTCGTCGAGGAGATCCTGCTTGCGGTACGATCCGACAAGCTCGTCAAATTCGGGAGAATCGAGGGCGATCTCGGTTTTCTCGACCTCCTTCTGACCGTTCATAGCGGCGGTGAAGGCGAGCACCTTCTCGCTCTTTCTGTCGTAAACTCCCTTGAATTCCTTGCCGCTGCCGATCGGCCAGTTCATCGGGCAGGTATTGATACCGAGAACCGTTTCGATATCCTCAAGGAGGTCAAACGGGCTTTGCGCGTCCCTGTCCATTTTATTGATAAACGTGATGATCGGGATATGACGCATTACGCAGACCTTGAAAAGCTTCTTCGTCTGATTCTCAACGCCCTTGGAGCCGTCTATAACCATGACGGCTGAGTCGGCTGCCATGAGAGTGCGGTATGTATCCTCGGAGAAGTCCTGATGTCCGGGCGTATCGAGGATATTTATGCAGAAGCCGTTGTAGCGGAACTGGAGAACGGAAGACGTTACGGAAATACCGCGCTGCTTCTCGATCTCCATCCAATCGGATACGGCGTGCTTTGACGAATGCTTTCCCTTGACCGCGCCTGCGGAATTGATCGCTCCGCCGTACAGAAGGAGCTTCTCGGTAAGCGTCGTTTTACCGGCGTCCGGGTGCGAGATGATCGCGAATGTACGCCTTTTGTTGATCTCGGTTTTTAAATCTGCCAAAGAAATTACCTCCGTCCCATAATACGGGATTTATCTGCCGCTCCAAATGCCGCGGCTGCATTGAAGAAGCCCTCTGCGCGAGGGCTTTCGCTTTTGTATTCCGTTATTGCTTGCGCTTTACGCGCTTAACATGGTTTTTTATCGCGTCAAAGGTTTCTGCGCTGATGACGTGCTCCATGCGGCAGGCGTCCTCTGCGGCAACTGCCGGATCAACGCCAAGCTCGACAAACCAGCCGGAAAGGAAGGTGTGCCTCTCGTATATCTTCTCCGCGATCTGAAGGCCGCTTTCCTCAAGCGTGATATAGCCCTTATGATCGACGGTGATATATCCGTTTTGGCGGAGATTCTTCATCGCGATGCTGACGCTCGGCTTTGAAAAGCCAAGCTCCGTCGCAATATCTATGGATCTGACGTCTCCATTGCGGTTTTTGAGGATAAGGATCGTCTCAAGATAATCCTCAGCCGACTCTCTGATCTTCATTCTTCACCCTCCAGTTTACGTCGTGCCGCGCCCGGTTATACGAAACCCGGCGCAAGCTGAAATCACGGTTATTATACCATAACGAAGCACGGTACACAAGGTATTTCGCAAAAAATCAACGACTATTTATCGTAAGACGTCTTTACCTCCGTCGCCTTCGCCTTGTATTCGTCGGGGATCTTCATATCGAGATCCTTCAGGCGGTCACTGTTGACGTAGAGATTGCAGTCGTGCGCCATGACGACGGGCATATCGGCTGCACTCTCGCCGTGGAGTATCGAGACGGCCTGCTGTCCGGCGCTCTCGCCGAGCGATACGAAATCATAGCAGTACCCGGCGAGCGCTCCCTCGCGCACCTGCGAAATATTCACTCCGTAGAGCGGTATCTCGCCGGCGATCGTCTGGCTCGTTATGTTCCACGAGTTCTTCGAGACCATGTTGTCGGGCAGGATAACGACAGCCTCTGCCTTTGTGTTCAGCTCCTTCGCCGCATCTGAAAGCTGAGACGGATTCTCGACGGGAATATCAAACACAGTGATGCCGAGCTTTTCCGCAGCCTTTTTCAGCCCCATGAGCTGAGCCTCCGCGTTCTTTTCGGAAGCTGTATATATAACGCCAAGCCGAGTGATGGACGGCTGGAACGTGTTTATCATATTGAGCTGCTCGTTGATATTGAAGGCTGTGGCAACGCCCGTGCAGCTTACGCCGGGAGACGAAGCGCTTTCGATTATCCCTGCGCCGACGGGATCCGTTACGGCGCAGAATACGACGGGAGTCCTTCCTCCGGAGCTGATTATCGGGCATACAGTTTCGGCGCAGGGCGTGCCTATCGCGATAACGAGATCGCAGGAGCTGTTTATCATGAGGTCGCGCGCCTTCTGTTCGCAGTCCTCGCGCGCAGAGTTATCCTTTCCGACAGTGACGTCGTACGGGATACCCTCGGAGTCGAGCACCTTCCTGATCCCCTCGCAGCATTCGTTCAGCGACGAATAGTCGATATACTGTATGATAGATACGGAGGAATTTCTCGTTGATGTGCTTTCCGCACCGTTCTGAGACTCCGCTGCGGAGAGATCGGACGAAGTGTCTGTATCGTCTACGGAGAGCTTCATGCTGCAGGCCGACATTGATGTCATAAGCAGCGCGGCTGCAAGAAGCGCAGAGCAAAGTCGTTTTCTTATCTTCATAAAAGCATCATTCCGTTTCTTCGACCGCAGCAGGTCGGATAAACTCAAGCTCCGGATTCTTTACGCTGACCTTCGTTCCCTTGGAAACAGAGCTTACGATGAAGGCGTTGCCGCCGATCGTTACGCCGTCTCCGATCACCGTCTCACCGCCGAGCACCGACGTACCGGAGTAGATCGTGACGTTGTCTCCGAGCGTGGGGTGACGCTTCGTTCCGCGGAGCTGCTGCCCCTTTCGCGTGGAAAGCGCACCGAGCGTAACGCCCTGATATATCTTGACATTCTGACCGATCACGGTCGTTTCGCCGATAACGACGCCTGTACCGTGGTCGATGAAGAAATATTTCCCGATATCGGCGCCGGGGTGTATATCAATACCGGTAATGCTGTGAGCGTACTCGGAAATGATCCTCGGGATCAGCGGCACACGGAGAAGGTACAGCTCGTGAGCGATCCTATATACGGAGATCGCAAGCATACCGGGGTAGCAGAAGATTATCTCGTCCGTGCTGAATGCCGCCGGATCTCCGTTGAACGCAGCCTGAACGTCCGTCGCGAGGTGTTCTCTGATCTTCGGGAGAGTGCCGAGAAAACGGTACGTTATCTCGTCCGCACGCGCGATCACGTCCTCCTTCTGCTCGTTCTCCTCCTTAACCGTATCGAGAGCCTTGGCTATCTGTTTTTTCAGATGGTACTGAACGTACTCGAGCTTCTCTCCGACAAGATACCTGGAATACTCGCTGCGTACCTTGTTGTTGTCAAAGAAGCCCGGGAAAAGTATCTTGCGAAGCTCCTCGACTATCTCGACGAGGATACCTCTGTTCACCATATTGTCCTTGTCTATGCGGCAGATAAGATCGTGGTTGCAGTAGCTGTCGAGCAGCTCCTCCACCAGCAGGGAAACGTTATGATCATATAGCTCTTCACAGCGGCGCTGCTGTTTCATCGTAAGCTCACACCCTTCGTTTTATATGACGGCGCCCCGATTTTTAGGGCGCCCAATATATCATATTCAAAACAGTATCCAAGCGATCATTCCGCTGACGTATCGGCAGACGTTTCAGACGATACGTCAGGGGCGTTCGCGATCTTGGTCAATTTCACGTCGTCGATATACAGGAAGCTGCCGTCTACTCTGTAAGAAGATGTCATGATCTGCTCTGTATCCATGATGTATTTCATGATCAGATACCCGTCGTCCATTACGGAATAAGCGTGCTTTATCTCCATTCCGCCGGTGACGGTGCGGATCATATAGCCGTCGTCCGTAAATTCGTAAACGATCTTGTCTATATCGTCGTACCATTTTCCGAGGATCTTCTCGTCCGTTTTGAAGTCTTCAAAGGGAGTAAGCTCCACTTCGACATTTCCCTCCTCGAGCGTCATCGGATCGGCGTCCGTATCGTAGAGGTCGATAAGCTCAATACGCCTGCCGGTGAAGGGGTTGCCCTTGACATCGTAGCCGTACGTGCCGTAGAAGATCGGGGAATTTCCGGAAAATACCGATGCGGAAAGAAGCGAGCCGTTTTCCTCGGACGAGCCGAGCTGATACGTGCCTTCGACCTTCATCGTTCCGAGCTGAACGATGCACTCGCCGTCCTTTGTAAACTCGTAGTTGATCGAGGGGACGGCCTCGTCCGACGTTTCCTCCTCCTGAGGTACGTCTGCCGTATCGGACTGATCGTTCGGGATATCGAGATGCCACTGACCGAAGATAGTATTGTCGAAAAACACCTTCCACGTTACAGTGAACAGCACAACGGCCGCCGTAATGACGACGGAGACGAGAAGCTGCACGTTCCTTGTGATAAGGCGCTTTCTCGGAAGGACAGGCTTTTCCTTCGGCTCCTCCTTTTCCGTCTCGGCAGAGGACTCGGCCAGTGATTCCTTTTCCTGAGCTGCTGCCTTTTCGGCATCTGTTTCATTATTAATATGCGAAGACTTCTTAGCCATTGCGTCTTCCTCCTATTTTTAAGCTATGCAAGTCTATTCTACACCATTTTTTCTCATTATACAAGTAAAAAAATGGATTTGACGAAATTTTCAGTCATTTTATTAATGATTGAGTATCAACAGCTGTTTTTCAGCGGCTTTTCTTCTCTTGAAGAAAAATCTGCGTTTTGCACAATCTGTTTGAGCGCTGCAGGCTATTGTTGTATGATTGATTAAAAAAATAGTGAAACGGAGTGTCATATTTGCTGATGATGCAATAAAATAGACGTAGGAATTACAAATTTTTTAAAAAAATATTAAAATAATTCCTTTCAGATAATTGTAAAACCTCGAATTTTGTGGTATAGTATTACAAATAGCGCCGACGGAACAGAGCATTTCGCGGCGTATGCAGCGTCCGCCTTTGCGCTTAGACGGACGGCTCATAAAATGGAACAGGGAGATGTGTTTTATGGAAACCGCAGTAAAGTCACTTTATGAGGAATGGCTTGAAAACGCTGTTGACGACGCAAGTCTTATCGACGAGCTTAAAGATGTAGAGGGCGACGAGGAGCAGATTTACGACCGCTTTTACAGGGCGCTCGAGTTCGGCACCGCAGGACTCAGGGGCGTTCTGGGAGCAGGCACGAACAGAATGAACATTTATACTGTCCGGGTAGCTACGCAGGGACTTGCAAACTACCTTAAAAAGCACTACGATAAAGCGTCGGTGTCGATCTCATACGATTCAAGAATCAACTCCACGCTTTTTGCAGAGGAAGCAGCAAGAGTTCTTGCCGCTAACGGGATCAAGGTACATCTTTCAAAGGAGCTGCAGCCGACTCCCGTCGTATCGTACGCAGTAAGATATTTCAAGAGCCAGGCCGGGATCATGGTAACGGCGAGCCACAATCCTTCAAAGTACAACGGCTACAAATGCTACGGCAGCGATGGCTGCCAGATGACGGACAACGCCGCAAACGAGGTTTACAGCGAGATACAGCAGCTCGACTGCTTCAAGGACGTGAAGCTCGTTGATTTCAAGCAGGCGCTCTCCGACGGCACGATTGAATACATCAGCGACGAATTCTATGAGTCTTATCTGCAGAAGGTAGAGGAGCAGGCTATCCGCAAGGGTATCTGCGAAGGCTCCGATCTTCGCGTCGTCTATACTCCGCTCAACGGCGCCGGCAATAAGCTGGTTCGCAAGATACTTGACAGGATGGGCGTTAAGGACGTACATATCGTAAAGTCTCAGGAAATGCCCGACGGCAACTTCCCCACCTGCCCATACCCGAATCCGGAGATCAGAGAAGCGCTTGAGGAAGGTCTGAAGCTCTGCGCAAAGGTAAAGCCCGATCTTCTCCTTGCAACGGATCCCGACAGCGACAGAGTCGGCATCGCTGTTCCCGACGGCGACGGCTACCGCCTCATGACGGGCAACGAGACCGGCATCATGCTCACGGACTACATTCTCAAAAGCCGCGTCGAGCTTGGAACGCTCCCGATTGATCCCGTTATGGTCAAGACCGTCGTTACGAGCGTTCTCGTAGACAGAGTTGCAGCAAAGTACGGCGTTGAGGTCAAGAACGTGCTCACAGGCTTTAAGTACATTGGCGAGCAGATCCTCCGCCTTGAGGAAAAGAACGAGGAAAACCGCTACGTATTCGGCTTTGAGGAAAGCTACGGTTACCTCGCAGGCTCCTACGTAAGAGACAAGGACGCTGTTGTCGCTTCGATGCTCATTGCAGAAATGACAGCTTATTACAGAAAGCAGGGTAAGTCGCTTGTTGACGTTATCAACGAGCTTTACGCTGAGTTCGGATACTACAAGAACGTTACTCTCAGCTTTGAGTTCGACGGCGCCTCCGGCATGGAGACAATGAAGAACATCATGGACGGTCTTCGCAGTTACAGTGCAGACGAGATGGCGGGCTACAAGATCGTAAGGCACGCGGATTATCTGCTCCAGTTCGACAAGGATTACGTAAACGGCACAGAGAAGGCGATCGACCTTCCGAAGTCAAATGTGCTTTCGTTCTTCCTCGAGAACGGAAACGCTATCATCGTAAGACCGTCGGGCACTGAACCGAAGATCAAGATCTACTTTACCGGCGTCGGCAAGGACGAGGCAGACGCAGAGAAGACAGTCGCAGGACTTATCGAGTACGTCAAGAATTCCGACGTATTCTTCCCGAAGGCATAAACCGAATACAACGGACCGGCTCTTTTATTGATTTTGAGCCGGTCCTTTCTTTTTACACATGAGCAAGTGATTGTGTGTAAAATCTGTTCTTACGCTCGGCGGCGCACCAAATAATAACGCAATCCCTGCATAATGGCGGTTGACTTTTTTTTGAAATTGTGGTTTAATAAAGTAATGGTATATTCGTCCGGATAGTATCGGGCGCAGTAAATTACAGTTTGAAGGAGATATGTAAAATGGATCTTGGTTCACTTGCCCAGATGGGACAGAGTATGTTAAAAAACGCAGGCGGCGCAGCGGGCGCAAACGATAAAACAGCAGAGGCGATCACGGCAATGATCCCGAAGGAGCTTCTTGACAAGCTGCCTCCGGCGGCAAGGTCGCTCGTGACAAAAGAGGTCATCGAAAGCGTTGCGAAGCAGGCTCCGGAGATCCTTGACGTTCTCGGAAAGGGCGGCAAGCTGACGGGCGGCGATGCCGAGAAGCTGAAAGCGATCGTTACCGGCGCTGTACAGAAGGCAGGAAAATAAACCTCTATCCCCCGTCATACTGCGGAGGGATCCGGAAATCGTGGTGATTTATGAGCATTTCACAGATTGTTGTATTTTTCATGTTGTACAGCTTCGCCGGCTGGCTTTGGGAAATGATCTATATCCCGTTTGAGGACAAGTGCTTTCAGAACAGAGGTTTTTTGTTCGGTCCGATCTGCCCTATATACGGCTTTTCGGTAATGACGCTCTACTTTCTGACGCACCATGTTCCGGTGTTTCTGAACAACGATATCACTATTCCAAAGCTGTTTCTGATCTGCATGATCGGAAGCGCTGTTGTGGAGTATACGACGTCGTGGAGTCTTGAGCGTATGTTCCATGCCAGGTGGTGGGATTACAGCAAGTTTCCTCTGAATATCAACGGACGCATCTGTCTTCCGGCGAGTATTTTCTTCGGTCTTGCCGGAGTTATGCTGGTGCGGTACGTCTTCCCTCTGATGGATCTTGTTATACGCTTTATGCCTCCGGTCGTTTTTGAGACTTCGGCGATAATCCTTGCGTTTATCTTCGGCGCCGACTACGCTCTGACGAACGCCAGCCTTACGTCGCTTCTTGAAAAAATCGAGAACGCGAACAAGGAGTTCATCGAGCGCGGCGAGTCGGTGTATCAGGCGATCGCATCTACTCCCGAGCAGCTTAAAAAGCGTCTGATCGACTACGAGACGGAAACGCGCGAAAAAGCACGCAGCGTAGCGGAAAGCCTCAGCGGACCGCAGAAATACCTTGTGAGCAGGATCACAAAGTTCAGCGGCGGATTTGGAACGGGAGTTGACGAACAGGAAAAGCCCAACATGGGAAACAGGATAAAGGAATACCTTATCAACATAAGAAACAGCAAAAAGAAGCAATAAAAAGGGCCCCGAAAAGAGGGGCTTTTTTGTTATTCATCAGTGTTTTCATTACTGCTTTCGAGCATACTTTCGACCTCGGAACGCTTTATCATACGGCCGTTATAGAAAATGTACTCGTCGCGGCTTCCCTCGGTCAGGCGCGAGATATCCTCCGCCTCTTCCCTTTCGAGCTTCGGCTGCCGTGAAGTGCGGTCTTCCTCGTCTTCGGTGCGAACCTTTTTTCGCGACTCGTCAAGTATAGCCACCATATCGTCGAAAATATAAAATGTAATGATGTACTGGATCAGCGAAGGGAAAATAAAGAGCTGGAGAAGCCCAAGTATCAGAAGAACTGCCGCAGCATTGTTGACGATGTAAAAAATGCTGAATACTACGGCGGAGAGGATAAGAAGTCCGATTGTTACAAAAATATTGTTTTTCAGCTCACCGAAGGAAAAAAGCGCGCAGTTGCGGTACGTGTCCTTGAGAGATATGTCCATCGTTACGGTCATTACGTTCATGTAATAAGACGCGAAGAGGAATGCGATCGATATCAGAGCCGTAATAACGAGAGGAACCCAGAAAAGCGCGCTGGAGCTTGTCCCGTTCAGATAGAGCGTTACGGAAAACCAGCTGACGGCGAACGCAGCGTAAAATATCAGTCCGTGCAGGACGAACCGCGGCGCGTTCTCCTTCAGTCCCTTTTTATATGCAGAAAATACAGAAAAATCCTTTCCCTCACAGACGTACCGACAGATCAGAGCGACGCCCGACATACCTATATTGAGTATCGGCAGAACGGCCGCCGCAGCAACAATATTCAGTCCGCCGAACAGCTTGTAGGTCAATGCAGCTATGCCTATCGAAACGAGATTGAACGGAAGGAAGAATAAATTGGCGAGGAAAAGCGAGGGGAATTTTTCAAAAAACAGATTGAAAAAGCGTTCCGAGCGCATCGGTTTACCCGACACCGCCTCGGGATTGATCTTGTAATTAGCCACAGGAAGCCTCCTGTATATTCAGAATGAAAAGGCAAAAAGCCTGCCTATAAGGAAGTATAGAAGCGTATCCGTCAAGGATGAAAAAACGACGATCATCAGCGCATATGCGCCGTTAATGAGCAGCTCTTTGAAACGCTCCCTGAGCGTAAAAGCGCCCGTTGTGTGCCCGGCTATCGCAAGAAGCATGGAGAACGAGCACCCGACGCTGTACTGCGAAAGATACACAAGCGCGATCGACGACAGAAACGCCCCGGCGAGCACAACGGAAACAAAATACGCCAAGCCGGAAAAACCGTACGCGGTGCAGAGGACGCCGGAAAAGACGCCGAACTCATAGCCGCGGAAAAAGATCAAGGCAGGTATACCCGGAAGCCCCGCCGGAGTCAGGGCAAGAAAGCAGAGCGCCGCCGTGAACACGAAGCTGACGGAAAACGAATCCGCGAAGAACATCACGGGAGTTTTCGGCGACTTTTCGGGGAGCGTGAGCAAAAATCCGTGAAGACCGCTCACGTCCGGGCTGCCGCCTGAGACAGAACGCACGGCTCCGCAGACAAAACCGGAGAGCAGCACGATCACGAAAAACAGCATCATGCCGTACTGTCTGAAAAAAGAAGCAAGGCGCTCCTGTATCGGGCGTACCTCCCTCTCTGTGTTCCGAGGCGGCTGCGGAAGTGCGATCACAATACTTTTCATCGGCAAAAGTCCTTTCTGTTACCATTCTTTTTCAATGATATGAAAGGCGCAGAGCCGATATGACAGCACGTTTATTTTGAAAGCTCGTCGGCGCGCTTTGTGCAGGCGTCCATAGCCTCGATCACGGCATTGTAAAAATCCTTCTCTTCGAGCTTTTCAAGCGCCTTGAGCGTTGTGCCGCCCGGAGAGGATACCTTTTTGATAAGCACGTCCGGAGTATCGCCGGACTTTTCGAGCATTTCCGCGCTGCCGCGAAGCGTTGCACAAACGAGCCTCATTGCGGCGCCGCTGTCGATGCCCTCCTTTACGGCGTAATCGACCATCGCCTTTGCAAAGAGGTAAATGTACGCAGGACTGCTTCCGTTTACGGCGATCACGCTGTTCATCTGCGACTCATCAAGAATAGCCGTCTCGCCGCCGTTTGCAAACATATCGTATACGCAGGCAAAGTCCTCATCAGAGATATTGCGGCGGCTGAGCGCCGTTGCACCGCAGCCGAGGAGAAGCGGAGTGTTCGGCATAACACGCACCATCGGGCATTCCACACCGATCGTTTTTGCAATGTAATCGGTCGAGATACCGGCTGCTATCGTCACGAGTACCTTCTCGGCAGTTACGGAGGGACGAATGCTCTCCAGCACCTCTGCGTAGTTCTGCGGCTTCACAGCCAGAACCGTGATATCGGACGCTGCAACAACAGCCGCCGCGTCGGGCGCTGTGCAAACTCCTTTTTCGCCTGCCATTGCCGCGAGCTTATCGGGCATGACGTCGAAAACCGTAATGTGTTCGCCGTCCGCGGAACCGCTGCGGAGAAGACCTCCGATGATCGCGGTCGCCATATTTCCGGCGCCGATAAATCCAATCTTTTTCATTGTTACCATTTCCCTTTCATGATATGTTTTCTGAATTTTATCTTGTAAACGGCGATCACGCCGTCTATGGCTTTGTCATACGCCAGCATTACGATATTGCCGGCAATTAAAAATACGATAAGCATTACCGAACCGCCGAAGCTGTCCTTCGGTACTCCGAGAAGCATAACTGCGGCAAAGTAATACGAGACACACGCCAAATTGATATAAGCTAATTTAACGATAAATTTGCCGATTCTATTGTCGATAAATTTATCGGTATTTTTATCAGATTTGTTGTTTACATTACAATTTAAAATGTATTTCAGTACAGTAAACGCTCCGGAGAGAAGCACGAACACGCAAACGGTCTCTTTATCCGCCACTAGCAGCAAAGAAAGAAAAGATGCTGCCGCGTACACTCCGAAGGCATATTTCCAGCCGAATTCCTCGCCAGCTATCGCAACACACAAGCCGGAAAGTATCGGGGCGCAGTAAAGCATTACCGGTACGACTGCAACGCTCATCAGGATCACCACGGCAAGCGCCGAAAGTATACCGCACAGCGCCGCTCTGACGCTTGCTTTCATCACGTCACCTCCGATGCTTTTTGCCGGGGATCAGCTTTTTAAACGCGGCAAAAAGACTGCCGTGCTCCTCATCTTTGCCGGAGGAGCCTTCTATCGCCTTGCGAAGCTCCGCGCATTCCGCGCAGAATGGATCTTTTTCGAGCGCTCGTTCGGCGTAAAGCAGCGACTCACCCGTGAAGCCTCGTTTGAACAGGATAAGCGCTTTGAGATAGTTCCATTCGCAGCCGCGTGAAAGGCTGCGTACGCTGTCCAGGATCTCCTCGGCATCGCTGAGACGCGAGTTTTCTATCAGACGGCGAACGTCGGAAAACTCGGAGACGGGCTTTGAATTGCCGGCACTCCTTCTCCTGCTCATCAGGTCGTCATATGCCGCGTCGAGCTTTTCCATTTTTTCGCGCGAAAAGCTGCTATGTGAATCATAATGCTTTCGTGCCAGCTTTTTATAGGCGTTTTTTATATCCTCATCATCAGCGGAGGAAGAAACGCCAAGCGTATTATACGGATCTTTCATACGTATTCCTCGGATCGAGAATTGTAGTTCTGACTACAAATGATATTGTACTACAAAAACGGATGTTTATAATTAACTATATGTAAATTTTCGTTAAAAAACAAGCGGCAC
>CADAYJ010000051.1 GCA_902792115.1 uncultured Ruminococcus sp.
GTTCGACGTTCTGAAATACCGCCTCACGAACGAGTACAATGTAGAGATCGTGATGGAAACGCTTCCTTTCCAGTTTATCCGCTGGATCACGAACGCCGTTATTGATCCCAAAACGCTCGACCTCGCTTCCGATACGAAGCGAATACAGGATCTGAAGGGCAACTACCTTCTTCTCTTCACGAGCCAGTGGAGCATCAACTGGGCGCTTGAACACAACAAGGGGCTGATGCTTGAGGAGTTCGGCTCAAAATAATTCACCAAAGAATAACGCCCGGAGGCTCAGAGCCTTCGGGCGAAGCTGTTTTTTGTTATTCCTTCTCAACTGTGTATTCGCAGTACTTGTTCATATCCTGCGGATTCTTCTTGTTGATGAGTACCTGAGTTGATTTCCCGTCCATCGAAACGGCAGCGAGAGACGGTACCTGCGCGCTTAATCCGAGATCGTTCGTGTCCTTCTTGACCTTGAACGTGACCTTGTACGTCGGCTTTTTTTCTCCGGTGTAATCGTCGTCAAAACCGAGCGCCGCAACGTGCGCGATCTTAAAGATGCCCGGCTCCTTTTCATTTACCATGTTGAGGTCGCTCTTTGTCTGCTCCTTTGAGCTGACGTACTCGAGCGCCGATGCGTCGTAGGTGAGCCAGAAGTCGTAAGCGCCGATCTTTGCCGGCTGACCGTTCATCGAGATGTTGCCGAACTTAACGTAAATAGCAACGGTGTCGCCTGCCTTGTAGCCTGAGCTGTCCTCTGCAGGCTTGCTTTCCTCCGGCTGTGCAGCCTCGGGCTTCGTTTCCGCCTTGGATTCAGCCGCCTGAGATTCTTCTTTTGAAGATACCTCGGATGCCTTTGATGACTCCGCTTTTGAAGAAGCAGCCTTTGAGGATTCTGCCTTTGACGACGCGGCCTTTGAAGACTTTGCTTTGCTCGAAGCAGCGCTTGCTTCGGAGCTGCTTTCCGCCTTAGAAGCAGCGGACGAGCTGACCGCCGTATCCGGAGATTCGGCCGCTGAGGAGGCGTCGTCGTTTTTGCTGCCGCAGCCTGCCGCGATCATACTAAAAGCGACGGCGGCAGTGAGGAGCGCCGCTGTAACGGAGCGCCTTCTGCGAGCGGCGCGTTCGGCGCCCTTAGAGCTGTGGTCTGAGAATAAATGAAGCATTTTTTGAACTACCTTTCTAAATATAGTTGCAGCTGTCTGCATTTTTCATATAGATTTTATCACTTTCGCAGTCTTATGTCAACACACATCGCCGTCTGCCAAAAAAATTAACATTATGTCCGTAAATCGGCAATTTTCTTCCCGGCTGCGAATATACTGTTTAAACAATACTTTCATAGGCGGTGGTCTGATGCTTGAAACAATTCTTTCGTTCATAAGCAACTTTGCACTTGTAGCTATGCTCCACGTCGTCGGGGCAGGCTCGTTCCCTAAGCCTCTTTCGGCGAAGGAGGAGGCGCGCAAGCTCGAGCTGATGAAGAATGGAGACAAAAATGCGCGTACAGCGCTTATCGAGCACAATCTCCGGCTTGTGGCGCATATTGTAAAAAAGTATTACAACGTTCCTTGTGACAGCGATGATCTCGTCTCAATCGGTACGATCGGGCTTATAAAGGCGATCGACAGCTACGATCCCTCAAAAAGCACGAAGCTCTCAAGCTACGCTTCACGCTGCATTGAGAACGAGATTCTGATGTACTTCCGAAGCCGCCGCAAAAACGCCCTCGACATTTCGATCGACGATACGATTGACACCGACAAGGACGGCAACGCCCTTACGCTCATAGATATCCTTGCTGATGACACAGATATCCCCGAGCAGATCGCATTGAAGCTCAGCTCCGAAAAAGCGGCGCGCTGCCTTGACCGCCTTCCCGAACGCGAGCGAGGTATACTTATCATGCGCTACGGTCTGGACGGCGACGAGCCAATGACGCAGAAACAGATCGCCGCACGCCTCGGGATCTCGCGCTCTTACGTCTCGCGGATAGAAAAGCGCGCCGTAGGCATTCTCTCGGAAATGATCGGGGAGGGAGAATAAATTCGCTCGAAATTTAGATAGCATTAAATCTGTAAGGAGCCGGCTCATTTATAAGATCCTTTATTACGCTCTTTCACCGGCGATGAGAGGCGGATAAAAAAGAACCCCCAATAACGCATGAACAAGCCGTTTTTTGGGCTATTCACCCTCAAAAGATGACAGCAAACAATAATGGAAATACATAATAATGGCATTTCTCCGAATAGCCGTCTGCCGCCGCTCCAAGGAAGCAAAAAAGGTATGTCAACAAGATGAAAGCCCGGAGCTGTCTTCGGGCTTTTTTGCACCTGCTATCATAGGAAATGTCGAATATAAAATAGGTTAAAAAAATGTAATTTTTCATAATTTTGTATCTATTGCTTTATCCTCTTGTATGTGGTAAAATAATATGAAGACTTGTCGGTTATTTCTTAAAAAGAATTAAAATTGCACCGGGATTTTCTTTGTCCGGTGCCAAATGAGCCGCCAGAGGAGACGAGGAGCTTATATGAGTAAAAACAACCCAAAGAGCCGTTCTAAGGAAGAAAAAGAGGCTTTCATCGCCAAAATGCGTGAGGCGCGCGAGCAGTGCTTCGCGATCCTTTTTGAAATGACCTTTACCGACGACAGCTATCAGGATATTCTCGACAACGCCGTGGAGTCGCGCCTGATCGTCGCCGACGATTTCACCGTCAAGGTGCTCGAATACTATTCGGAGCATAAAGACGAGGTAGACAATAAGATCCGCGCCAATATCAAGGGCTGGACGTTCGAGCGCCTTTCCCGGGTTCCGCTGAGCGTGATGCGCCTTGCTATAAGTGAGATGAGCTGCTGCAAAACGCCTGCAAGCGTTGCGATAAACGAAGCGGTCGAGCTTACGAAGAAGTACGCCGCACCGAAGGAGGCGTCGTTCGTAAACGCCGTTCTCGGTGCTGTCGTCCGCGTTCCAGAAGAGAAAAGCGGCAATGAGCAGTAACCGTTTTGTGCTCGGAATCGACACGAGCAATTACACGACCTCTGCGGCGCTTTTCTGCCCCGAAACGCAGTCGCTTATCCACAGCAGAAGGCTGCTTCCCGTGGCGGAAGGGGGAAGAGGGCTTCGCCAGAGCGACGCCGTGTTTCACCATACGGCGCAGCTTCACGCCGTAATAGCAGATCTTTACGAAAAAGCAGGCTTTATCCCCGAGCTTGCGGCGGTCGGAGTTTCGGCGCGCCCGCGAGACGCGGAAGGCTCGTATATGCCTTGCTTCACCGTCGGAGTTAATACGGCAAACAGCATCGCCTCGGTGCTTGGAATACCCGTGTTTGATTTTTCTCATCAGGCAGGACATATAGCTGCCGCCGTCCATTCGGCGCAGCACACCGAGCTTTTCGGCGAACAGTTTATCGCGTTTCATGTCTCGGGAGGAACGACGGAGGCAGTGCTCGTCACGCCCGACGATAAGCGCATTTTCAGCGCAAGGATCGTCGGTGAAACTCTTGACCTCCACGCCGGACAGGCGGTGGACAGAGTAGGCGTCCGCCTCGGTCTTCGCTTTCCCTGCGGAGCCGAGCTGGAAAAGCTCGCGCTGCAGTGCAGCAGGAAGGTCAGCGTCCGCCCCTGCGTAAAGGGCAACGACTGCTGCCTTTCGGGAATAGAGAATATCTGCGCCAAAATGACGGAGAATAATACAGACAGATCAGAGATCGCGCTTACGTGCCTGATGTTTATCGAAAAAACACTTGAGCGTATGTGCGCCAATATATTGGAAGAATACGGCAGCCTGCCCGTGATATTTGCCGGCGGCGTCATGTCGGACAGCATAATCAGAGACGCTTTGAAGGCGCGGTTCAACTGCCTTTTTGCCTCTGCCGAGCTTTCAAGCGACAACGCCTGCGGCACGGCGATCCTCGCGGCACGCCGCCTGAAAGGGATGATGGAATGACAGCAAATGTCCTCACGGTCTCTCAGGTCAATATGTACCTCAAACAGGTGATCGACGGAGACCGAAACCTTAAAAACATTTTCGTCAGCGGAGAAATATCTAACTTCAAGAGCAACTATTCCTCCGGTCATTTCTATTTTTCCCTCAAGGACAGCAATTCAACGATACGCGCCGTAATGTTTTCAAGCAGCGCCCAGAGAGTCCGCTTCCGCCCGGAGGACGGAATGAAGGTTATTGTGACGGGCAGAGTCTCTGTCTACGAGGTCTCGGGGCAATACCAGCTCTACGTAGACAGTATGCAGCCCGACGGAATGGGCGCCCTCGCCGTCGCTTACGAGCAGCTTAAAAATAAGCTCGCGGCGCAGGGATTGTTCGACGAGAGTCACAAGCGACCGCTTCCCGTGCTCCCGAAGAGGATCGGCGTGATAACTTCTCCCACCGGAGCCGTAATACAGGATATCAAAAACGTAGTGTCACGGCGCTGTCCGCTCACGGAGATAGTCCTGTACCCCGCCGCCGTTCAGGGCGACGGCGCACCGGAGCAGCTCACGCGCGGAGTGCGGTATTTTTCAACAGAGAGAAACGTTGATGTTATCATAATCGGCAGGGGCGGAGGCTCCTTTGAAGACCTCAACTGCTTCAACGACGAGAACCTTGTATGGGCTATCTACGATTCAAAGGTTCCGATCGTCTCGGCGGTCGGTCACGAGACCGATTTTACGCTCTGCGACTTTGCGGCTGATCTCCGCGCGCCTACTCCGTCGGCTGCTGCCGAGCTTGCAGTCCCCGACAAGGCGGAGCTTGAAAAGAGCGTTGAGAATGCTTTCTCGCGGATCAGCGCGCTCGTCTCCGAGCGGCTGTATACGTCGTATCAGGATATCGACCGTCTGCGCGACAG
The DNA here is from genome assembly GCA_902792115.1 of uncultured Ruminococcus sp. GTDB lineage: Bacteria > Bacillota > Clostridia > Oscillospirales > Acutalibacteraceae > RUG592. Next base: position 4,837 of record CADAYJ010000051.1, read on the forward strand.
TGTGGCGGCGCTTCACCCTGAAAAATATATCGAAAGCGAGCGCCTCTCCGTGGAGCTGCTTTCGACGCGCATAAGCTCTGCTGCCGAAAGCAGGCTTGATCTTGAACGCGCCAGGACGGAGGCTCTCGCAAATCAGATAAATGCGCTCAGCCCGATCAGGCTCCTGCAAAAGGGCTATTCCGTCACAACGAAGAACGGTAAATGTGTTACATCGGCGAGTGCCTTGAAAGCAGGCGACAGAGTCAGCGTTCGCTTCGCTGACGGAACCGCCGAATGTACTGTCAATAATATGGAAACAATGGAGGCTGAAAAAACATGAGTGAGTATTCAACGTATTCCGACGCAAAAAAGCGGCTTGAAGAAATAGCAAAGGAGCTTGAAAGCAGCGATATGACGCTCGAAAAGTCGATCGCGCTCTACGAGGAAGGCGCAAAGCTCGTGAGCCTCTGCTACGAAAAGCTCGATACCGCAAAGCTGAAGTTCACTCAGATATCAACGGGCAGACAGGTGAGCGAAAATGGACAATAAGTATATTGCGCTGATAGAGGAATATCTTCCTGCGCTCCTGCCCTCCGAGGACTGTATGGAGGGGAACGTCATAAAAGCGATGAAATACAGTCTTCTCGCCGGCGGAAAACGCGTACGCCCTACGCTGGTGCTTGCCTTCTGCGAATCGCTCGGAGGCAGCGTGAAAGCGGCTTTGCCGTATGCCTGCGCTATTGAGATGATCCACACATACTCGCTTATACACGACGACCTGCCCTGCATGGATAACGACGACCTCCGCCGAGGAAAGCCTTCAAACCACAAGGTCTTCGGAGAGGACATAGCGTTGCTCGCAGGCGACGCGCTCCAGTCTCTCGCCTTCGAGGTGATGCTCAGACCGGCTTCGCTCGCCGAGGCAGGACAAAACGGCGCTGCTGCGGCAGGTATCCTTGCGGAAGCCTGCGGTGCGCTCGGAATGGTCGGCGGTCAGGTCATCGACCTTGAAACAGAGGGCGGCGATCCCGACCTCAATACCATAAGAATGATGTATCTGAAAAAGACCGGCGCATTGATAAAGGCGTCCTGCATGATGGGCGCTGTGCTTGCCGGCGCGGACGAAAAGGCTCTTGCGGCTGCCGAAAGGTACGGCGAGAATATTGGCTGTGCGTTTCAGATAGTAGACGATATCCTCGATATAGAGTCGGACACGCAAACGCTCGGCAAGCCTGTCGGCAGCGACGCCGAAAACGGCAAGGTCAATTATGTGACGAAGGCCGGAGCTGAGATGAGCAAAAAGCTCGTCGATTCGCTCACCATCGGCGCAAACAAGGCTCTTGAGGCGATCTCATCGGATACGTCGTATTTGGAGGAGCTTGCTCTTTCTCTTTCTCATCGGATCAAATAACGGTGTGTTCTGCTTATCGGAAGGAATGAATGGCTTTGGACAAACCACAGTATAAATACCTCGATAAGATCGACTCTCCGGACGATCTTAAAAAGCTGTCGATCGACGAGCTTTATATTCTGTGCGACGAGATCCGCGATATGCTCATCAGGATCGTCTCAAAAAACGGCGGTCATCTTTCGCCGAATCTCGGCACGGTCGAGCTGACGGTTGCGCTCCATTACGTGTATGACTTCCCAAAGGACTCCGTCGTGTGGGACGTCGGGCATCAGGCGTATACGCACAAGATACTGACAGGCCGGCGCGATAAAATGAAGACGATCCGCAAAAAAGGCGGTATCTCAGGCTTTCCCAAGCGCAGCGAGAGCAAATTTGATGCGTTCAACGTCGGCCACAGCTCCACGTCGATCTCCGCCGCCTACGGCATCGCCAGAGCAAAGGCGCTCAAGGGCGACAATTCGCGCACCGTTGCAGTGATCGGAGACGGAGCGCTGACGGGCGGTCTTGCCTACGAGGGGCTTAACAACGCAGGCAGAAGTCCGCGCAATTTTACAATAGTATTAAACGACAATAAAATGTCGATCTCCAAAAACGTCGGATCTATGGCGAAATATCTGACTCACATCAGGATACGCCCCGGCTATATAAAGACGAAAAAGGTCGTTGAGAAGATCCTTCTCCATACGCCCGTCATAGGAAACCCGATCAGAAAGCTGATGCTTCGCTCAAAGTCGAGCCTCAGAACGTCGGTTTACCGAAACACGATCTTTGAAGATCTCGGATTTGTTTATTACGGGCCGGTTGACGGTCACGACCTCAGAAAGCTGATACACGCCTTCAACGCCTCGAAAAATGTGAATCAGGGTGTTCTTATCCATGTCATGACGACGAAGGGTAAGGGTTACAGCTACGCCGAGAACGATCCCAAGTCGTACCACGGCGTGGGCAGCTTCGATATCGACACGGGCGAGCCGCTGTCCTCGCGCAAGGGATATTCCGCACGCTTCGGAGAGATCCTCTGCTCGATGGCTGATAAGGACGAAAAGCTGTGCGCGATAACTGCCGCGATGAAATCCGGCACGGGGCTTGGCGGCTTTTCAAGAAAATTCAAGGAACGCTTCTTCGACGTAGGCATCGCCGAGGAGCACGCTGTCACGTTCGCCGCCGGAATGGCGTCGCAGGGGCTTATCCCGGTCTTTGCCGTCTATTCATCTTTCCTGCAGCGAAGCTATGACCAGCTTATCCATGATGCCGCGGCGCAGAAGCTGCACATCGTTCTCGGAATAGACAGAGCCGGTATCGTCGGGGACGACGGCGAAACACACCAGGGTGTATTTGACGTCGCTATGCTCAACCCGATACCCGGCGCGACCGTCTACTCTCCCTGCTACTTCGACGAGCTGAAGGCCGACCTCGACAGAGCAGTCTATCATGACGACGGCATCGCGGCAGTGCGGTATCCGAGAGGCGGCGAGCCGTTCCGTCCGGAGGGATTCAAGCCGGGTGCGCTTTACACGACGTTCGGCAGCGGCAAATCTGCCGTTCTTGTGACGTACGGAAGGCTCTTTGCTTACGCCGCGCAGGCGTGCGAGCTTCTAAAGGAGAAGGGAATAGATATTACTGTGCTGAAGCTCGAGCGGATCCGCCCGATACCGCCCGACGCCGTCGAAACGGCAGCTTCATTTAAAAAAGTCTATTTCTTCGAGGAAGGAATGGAATCGGGCGGCGTAGGAGAGGCTTTCTTCGTTGCGCTGCGCGATCAGGGCTTTGTCGGCAGCTTTGAGCTTTCCGGCATAAAGGATAAATTCGTTGTCCAGGCGAGCGTGGAACAGTCGCTCGCGGATCTCGGTCTCGACTGCACCGGTATGGTCAACAAGCTGACATGGAACTAAGGAGCGGCAGCTATATCCGCCGCCTCCGTAATGAGGTGATTTTTTGTCGTCAAAAAAGCGTTTAGATGTCCTGCTTTTTGAGAGGGGCTTTGCCGAAAGCCGTGAAAAGGCGAAGGCGATAATCATGTCCGGCATCGTGTATGCCGACAACCAGAAGGCCGATAAGGCAGGCTCGACGTACCCCGAGGACGTTTCTCTCGAGGTGCGCGGCAGCACTCTGAAATACGTGAGCCGCGGCGGCTTGAAGCTCGAAAAGGCTATGGAGGTTTTTCCGATAGACTTAAACGGAGCCGTCACGATGGATATAGGAGCCTCGACAGGCGGTTTCACCGATTGTATGCTTCAAAACGGCGCGAAAAAGGTCTTTTCGATCGACGTCGGCTACGGTCAGCTCGCGTGGAAGCTGCGTCAGGATCCGCACGTCGTGAACCTCGAGCGAACGAATTTCAGATACGTAACATCAGAGCAGATAACGGAAACCGTCGATTTTTTCAGCGTTGACGTCTCCTTTATCTCGCTGAAAAAGATCCTCCCCGTTGCACGTGAGCTGATAAAGGACGGCGGTACGGCTGTGTGCCTCATTAAGCCGCAGTTTGAGGCCGGGCGCGAAAACGTCGGCAAGAACGGTGTCGTCCGCGATCCGAAGATCCACGTATCCGTAATTAAGGATATAATCAGCTTCTCGCTCGAAAACGGATATTCCGTCTTAGGGCTTGATTTCTCCCCGGTCAAAGGTCCGGAGGGGAATATAGAATATCTTCTGTACATACAAAAAAGCGACGCCCCCGAGATCTCGGCGGAGATCGACGCCGACACTCTCGTGAAAAGCTCGCACGAAAAGCTCGACAAATAACGAATGCAGGTGCGATTATGAGAACATCTATCATTCCATATGCCGGAAAGAAACTTGCAACAGAATATGCGTGCCGGATTATCGAAAAGCTGACGGAATACGACTGCACGTTCTCTGTTCCGTACGCATTCCGCAATACGATAAAGAGCGACAGGGCGGAATACTTCCCAACGGAATTTGAAACGGTTGAAAATTCGGATATCGCTATCTCGATAGGCGGCGACGGAACGATCATTCACACCGCAAAGGACGCCGCAGTTCTCGGGAAGCCGGTGCTCGGAGTCAACTGCGGCAGAGTCGGCTTCGTCGCAGGGCTTGAGCCGTCGGAGCTGGAAATGCTTTCAAGGCTGTTCGACGGCGGCTACACCGTGGACGAGCGTATGCTCCTTGAGATTTCGGTGATCCAGGACGGCATTGAGCACAAGACGTTTGCGCTAAACGACGTGACTGTGACTAACGGCGCCGTTTCGCGAATGATCGACCTCGACGTTCACCTCAACGGCGAGTTTATCACGGAGTACCGGGCGGACGGTGTGATACTTGCAACGCCCACCGGCTCGACGGCGTATTCTCTCTCCGCAGGCGGTCCCGTTATCGAGCCGCATATGAAGTGCATACTTCTTACTCCGATATGTCCTCATTCGCTTTTTTCGCGCTCCGTGCTTTTCTCGGACGACTCCGAGGTTGCAATTTACCGCGGACGCGACAGCCGCGAAAACCCGTTCGTTACGGTTGACGGCAGGCGCTCCGAGGCGATCGGCGAGCATGACAGCATCGTCGTCCGCAAGGCGGATATCAGCGCGAGGTTTATAAAGCTCAACAACAAGAATTTTTACAGGATACTTAACGAAAAGCTGAACGAAAGGATGGGCTGAGATGAAAAGAGGCAGGCAGGAACGGCTTATAAAGCTGATCCAGACCAAAGAGATAGGTACCCAGGACGAGCTTATCGAGGAGCTTCGCGCCTGCGGCTACAACGTGACTCAGGCCACCGTTTCGCGTGATATCAAGGAGCTGCAGCTAGTCAAGGTCATGTCTAAAAACGGCAGATACTGCTACGCTCTGTCAGGCTCAAAGGATTCCGACGCTTCAAAAAGACTTCGTTCGCTTCTGAATACTGCCGTAAAAAATATTGACTTTGCGGGAAATCTGGTTATAATTAAAACGGAGGCAGGTATGGCTCAGGCGCTCTGCGCCGCGATCGACTCCGCTCAGTACAGCGAGATCGTCGGCTCTATTGCCGGCGACGATACGATCTTTCTCGCGGCAAAATCCCCGGAGATCGCCGTAGGCACCGCCTCAACGCTGAAGCGAATGACGGTGATCTGAGCATACCTATCAGAAAAGCAGGGTGAATATATGCTGACAAACATTTACATAGAAAACGTCGCGGTCATTGAGAAGGCGAGCATCGACTTTGACGAGGCGTTCAATATACTGACCGGTGAGACAGGCGCCGGAAAGTCGATCATAATCGACTCCATAAACGCCATCATGGGGCAGCGAATGTCGAGAGAGCTTATCCGCTCGGGCGCGAAGCAGGCTTTTATCAGTGCGACCTTCAGCGGAGTGTCGGACGCCGCCGCAGGGAAGCTCGAGGAACTGGGCTACGAGGACGAGGACGGCGACTACATTCTGCAGCGCACGATAACTGCGGCAGGCAAGAACAGCTGTAAAATAAACGGCAGACCTGCGCCGCTCTCCGCTCTGCGTGAAGTCAGTATTTTTCTTATCAACATATACGGTCAGAATGAGGGCTATGATTTCATGACGGCCGACAGCCACATCAAATATATAGACGCCGTCGGTGATTATCCGGAGCTTCTCGGTGACTACCGGCAGAAATTCGCCGTATATTCCGATCTCAAGCGCAGTCTCGGCGCAATGACAGACAATATACAGGACAGAGAGAGAAAGATAGATCTTTTGAAATATCAGATCAGGGAGATCGAGGAAGCCGAGCCGGAACCGGGAGAGCTTGAACAGCTCGAAGCCCGAAGGCGTATCCTGAATAACGGGGAGCGCATCAAAAACGGAGTAGGCATGGCGTATTCACAGCTTACCGGCGACGAGGACGAGGGCGTCCTTTCGCGCCTCTCGTCTGTCTGCGACGAGCTTTCCGAGCTTGCGTCGCTTCACCCGGATCTGGAGCCGATAGCGGAGAGAATGCAGTCCTCTTACGAGGAACTGAATGACTGCCACTACGAGCTGCGCTCCGTATACGACGACCTTGATTTTGATCCGGAGGAGATCGAGCAGGTCGAGGAGCGCTGGGAACTGATAAGGTCGCTTTCAAGAAAATACGGCGACTCCGTCGAGGATATCCTCACCTTCTGCGAAAACGCGCGCGCCGAGCTTGAAGCGCTCGAAGCGTACGATATCAACAAAGAAAAGCTGGAGTCTGAATACAACGAGGCTCTTTCGCAGCTTAAAAAATCTGCCGATGCTCTGTCGTCTGCGCGTGAAAAAGCTGCGGCGGAGTTCTCCGAAGCAGTCATGAACGAAATGCGGTACCTCGATATGCCGAACGTCATAATGACTCCGAGCATCACGAAATGCCCTTTTTCCGAGAACGGGCAGGATATGCTGGAGCTTCTGATATCCGCAAACCCCGGAGAGGAGCCGAAGCCTGTTTCCAAGATCGCTTCGGGCGGCGAGCTTTCGAGAATGATGCTTGCAGTGAAGTCGATAATCGCGGAAAAGGACGAGATCGACACGCTGATCTTCGACGAGGTAGACACCGGCATAAGCGGTTCTGCCGCTTCAAAGGTCGGGAGGAAGCTGCTTCAGCTTTCAAATTCACATCAGGTCATATGCATCACGCACCATGCGCAGATCGCGGCTCTTGCAGATGTTCA
>CADAYJ010000052.1 GCA_902792115.1 uncultured Ruminococcus sp.
ATGATGGAATCGAAGATCGTGATCTCTCAGGAAGCAAAGGAAGGGAAAACTCCGGCGGAGATACTGACGAACACCAACAAGGTCATCAGCGACAATAATCCCGAGAAGCAGTTTGTGTGTGATTATCTCGATATGCCGGAACAAGCTGTAGACCGATTTTTAGAGTGGAAAGATTATTGGATAGTCAGCGGAGAAGATGGTTATGTGTTATATTCGATGGATTTTGATAGATTTTTTACAAATTTAGTTTCCAAGTATGCAAAGGAAGCAAAAAATGAGGTGTTTAACAGTGAGCTGATTTATGATCTGGTGATAATCAGGCTTTTTGAAAAGATTTTGCAAAAAGTTAAAGATGAATTGCAGATTTTTTACCAAAACAAAGATTCCTTTGAAAATGCAAGCCTTTACAAGAGAGATAAGCTGGCGCTGTGTATGAAAATGGCGATTGACTTTGATAAGCTCAAGTATTCGAGGTATCATCAAGCACAGAGATTGCTTATGGATTTTCTGCATACCAACGAAACAAAAATATATGAAGCAATTAATTCAAGACAATACTGTGCAAAGAAAATCTTGGAAATTGAAAAAACATCTCCAAGAAAGGATTATCCGAAGAGAGGTCCATTCTTGGGAATACTGCGGCTGAACGATATAGAAAGCATTGCCGATTGGGTAACTACAGTAGGTGACAACGGGGAACTGCTTGACGAGAAGCTGCGTAAAGCAGGCGTTAATGATCAGTACGAACGGGAGATGTTTATCCGAAAGATATTTAATTTTATAAAGCAACGGAAGGAGCACAATATAAATGGCGACGATTGAGAAACGAAACAACGCCTACCGCATAATTGTTTCGTGCGGTATCGACACAAACGGGCGGCAGATCAGAAAGCGTATGACTTGGACGCCCGAAAAGGGTATGACGGCAAAGCAGATCGAGAAAGAGGTGAAAATACAAGCGGCATTGTTCGAGGAGCGGTGCAGGACGGGCGTTATATTGGACAGCAATATGCGTTTTAAGGATTTTTCGGAGATGTGGATCGAGGATCGCAAAAAGGACTTGAAGCCGAAAACACTTGCGAGGTATCGGGGAATGCTTCCCCGTATCAATGCCGCTATCGGACATCTTCAGCTCGACAAGATACAGCCTTTGCACCTGCGGCAGTTTTACGCAAACTTATCGGAGGGCGGTATCAGAGCCGACACGAAGTACAAGCTCAACATAGATTTCACCGAGTACCTAAAAGAGAATAAACTCTCCGGTGCGGCGGTGTCGAAGGCAAGCGGTCTGCCGACAACGACTATAACGGCGTTCAAAAAGGGAAGTAATGTGTCGTATGAATCGGCGCTGAAAATGTGTGAATATATGAAAAAGCCGATCGGCGAGCTGTTTACTCCGATCGGCAGTGATAAGCCGTTATCCTCAAAGACAGTTTTACATCATCATCGGCTTATCAGCTCGATGTTAAGCTCGGCGGTCGAGTGGGGCATACTGTTCTCGAATCCCTGTGACCGCACGAAAGCACCGAGGGTGGAAAAGAAAGACCCTCGCTATCTCGATGAGGAACAGGTCGCAATGCTGTTCGCACTTCTCGACAACGAGAGCTTTGATTACAGGATAATGATAAGGCTTTTGGTGTTCACGGGCTTGCGCAGGGGCGAAATGCTCGGCTTGGAGTGGAAGGACATTGACTTTAAGAACCGGATAATGACAATAAGGAGAGAGTCGCTGTATCTGCCCGATCTTGGTGTTTACGATGATACGACAAAAACCGAAAGCTCCGACAGGGTGTTTAAGGTGTCGCAGACGGTGATCGACGATTTGAAGGAATACAAGATCTGGCATTTGGAGCAGCGTCTCCGTATGGGCGATCGTTGGCACGAATCAGATCGGCTGTTCACGACGGGCGAGGGGCTTCCTTTCAATCCCGACACGCTGTCGAGCTGGTTTTCCGATTTTATGAAAGCTCACTCCGATGTACTGCCGTATGTGTCAATACACTCTTTACGTCATACAAACGCAACGCTCCAGATCGCCGCAGGAGTACCGATCACAACGGTGGCTATGCGTCTCGGTCACGCCAATCCGACAACGACGGCGAAGATATACGCCCACGCAATACGCTCCGCCGACGAAGCGGCGGCGGACTCGTTGGAGGACATTCTTGCACCGACAAAGAAAACGGCGAGGAAAAGAAATAACGGGTAAAAAACAGCCCGTTTATTGACGATATAAAACATACGAGTTGGGGTTAATTTGGGGTTAGTTTTTATCAAAACTCACCGAAAATGACGAAAGGCGGCAAAAGAAAAATCTTCAAAAACCGCATAACCAAGCCGTTTTTTGAAGATTACCGAAATTGACGAAATATACGATTTTTAACTCATAACCCGAAGGTCGTAGGTTCAAATCCTGCCTCCGCAACCAGCGGCAAGCGCCGTATGCAGTTCGCGTCCGAGTTTATCGGGCGCGTTACTTTTTTGCCGCGAATACGGGTGTTATGCGGTTTTTAGGGAAGCACTGATTAAATCGGGTGCCCATATCGCGTAGGGATTTTTCAGGCAAATTGGTTGAAAAATCCGCAGTAATACTGACGTATTTCAAGGATTTTGAGAGCAATTTGTCGAAAAAGGAAAAGTTTTTTGTTGAAAACCGGCACGGGAAGCGGTATAATGAGATCATACCTTTTAGAATCAGAACCGAGGAGGGGCGTTATGGAATATATCAGAGTTACGAAGGAGAATATCGAGGCGGAGCATATCTGCTGCGCTATCTCGAACAACAGGGATGTCCAGGTCGCGTCGAAAAAGGAGTGGCTTTCCGAGCGCTTCGGCGACGGGCTTGTGTTCCTGAAAAGCGTTGAGAGAGGGAAGTGCTTCATCGAGTATATCCCCGGAGAGAATGCGTGGAATCCCATCGACGCCGACGGCTATATGTTCATTAACTGCCTGTGGGTGTCCGGGGCGTTCAAAGGTCACGGCTATTCAAACGACCTTCTCAATGCGTGCGCCGACGACAGCAGGGAGAAGGGGCGCCGCGGCCTGTGTATCCTTTCGAGCGCGAAGAAGAAGCCTTTTCTCGCCGATCCGAAGTACCTCAGGCACAAGGGCTTCTCTGTCTGCGACGAAGCCGACAACGGTATACAGCTTTGGTATCTGCCGTTTGACGATACCGCCGAGCCGCCGCGGTTCAGGGAGTGTGCAAAGCACCCTCATATCGGCGAACAGGGGTATGTGCTGTACTACACGAGCCAGTGTCCGTTCAACGCGAAGTATGTGCCGGTCGTCGAGCGCACTGCGAGGGAACAGGGCGTTCCTTTCAGAGCCGTGCATATTGAGAGCAGGGAGGAAGCCCGGAACGCACCGACGCCGATCACGACGTACGCGCTGTTTTACAACGGCGAATACGTCACGAACGAACAGATGAACGACAAGAAGTTTTTAAAGCTGCTGTCGAAGTAAGGGAGGCATTAAGGATTGGATGCAATGACGGTCAACGGTGCGGAGTATGACGTTGTAAGGCTGCTCGGAAAGGGAAAGGGCGGCTACTCGTACCTAGTGCGGCGCGGCGGGAAGGAGTACGTCTTAAAGCAGATACACCACGAGCCTTGCGATTACTACACCTTCGGCGACAAGCTGGAGGCGGAGCGCCGCGATTACGGGCGGCTGCGAAAAGCCGGGATAAGGATACCCGAAATGATAGACATAGACGACGGGAACGAGCGCATTTTGAAGGAATATATCGACGGAGAGACTATCTCCGAAATGCTCGGAAGGGGCGCCTCTGCCGAGGCGTTTTTTCCTCAGGTACGCGAGATGTCGAGCCTTGCCAAAAACGCCGGGCTGAATATTGACTATTACCCGACGAACTTTGTAGTTCAAAACGGGCTTCTGTACTATATCGACTACGAATGCAACGAGTATTCCGACGAGTGGAGCTTTGAAGGCTGGGGCTTGAAGTACTGGCTGCAATCATAACAACAAAAAAATCTCCCCCGGGCTTCTTCTCTTAGAGGAAACCCGGGGGATCTGTCATTTATGCTGCCTGTTATGCTTTCTTTTTGAAGAACGTCTGACCGATCTTGTCGTTGCCGGACAAGCCGATGCTGAACCTGAGTATCTCAAGTGCGTCGTTGCTGTCTACCGAGTTGTCCTCGTTTACGTCGCCGAGGAGAATTTCGGTCTCGTTAAGCTCTGCAAGACCTATGCTCGCTCTGAGCGCCTGCAGTGCGTCGCTCGAATCGACAGTGCCGTCGCCGTTGATATCTCCGAGGAGACCTATCGGCTCGTCTTCCTTCGTGTCTGTGTCGGACGTCTTCGTATCCGTGTCGGACGTCTTCGTGTCTGTGTCGGAGGTCTTCGTGTCCGTGTCGGAGGTCTTCGAGTCGGTGTCGGAGCTGCCGGTCGGAGTATCTTCGCTAGCCTTGGTGTCGGAATCGGTCTTCGTGTCCGTGTCGGACGTCTTTGTGTCCGTGTCGGATGTCTTCGTATCCGTGTCGGAGGTCTTCGTATCCGTATCGGAGGTCTTCGTATCCGTGTCGGAGGTCTTTGTATCCGTGTCGGACGTCTTTGTATCGGTGTTCTCGCTGTCTGTATTTGTCGGGCTTTCGTTCCACTTAGCGTAGAGCGTTGTGTCTGCCGTTACAGTATCCTTTGCGAAATCCCACTTCTTTGTGAGAGCCTTATCCTTGAACCAGCCGCCGAAGGTGCTGCCGGTCTTTGTCGGCTCTGCAGGAGCCTTGATCGAAGAGCCGTACTCGTACTGTGCGGAATCAATCTTGCTGCCGCCGTTCGTGTTGAATGTGACGGTGTACTTGTTGATTGTCCAGTTTGCAGTGAACGCAAGGTCGCCCGTCGTGCCCTTCTGTACCTTGACATTGTGTGCAGGCTTGGTGCTGTTGCTCGTTGTCCAGCCTGTGAACGTGTAGCCCTCGCGGCTGAGATCCTTGAGAGTGAATGTCTCTGTCTCAATGTTATAGCTTGTCGGGTTCTTGTTCTCTGCGCTCTCTGTGTTGTTGTACGTGATCTTGTACTCGATCGGTACGATCTTCGCCGTTACGTTTACGTCGGCGTCGCCTACGGTGATCGTGTAAACGCCGTTCTTATCGGGGTTGATCTTCTGTTTTCCGTCGGAGAGGGTGCCGTCTGCCTTGTAGCCGTCTGCCGGGCGGATCTTAACCTTCGTACCGATGAGGTAAGCTGTGCCGCTGCCGTCCGTATAAGGCTCGCCGTCCGCGGAAACGATCTCCATATTCTCGGGGATATCTACGTATCTGTAATTGGAATCCTCATACTCTGCTATGAAGGATCTGTCGCCTATCGAGCCGTGAGGAATTACTGTTGTCTTGCCGTAGTCAATACCGTCGGAGGGATCAATCCAGCCTGTGAAGAGGAAGCCGTGGAGTCTCGGTGTGGGGAGTGTGATATCGTCGTCCTCTGTCGTGTAGGTGAACGTCGAAGCTGCGCCGTCGGGCAGCGTGCCGCCGTCGGTGTTGAGCGTTACTGTGTATTCATCGGGAATGATCGTTACCTTCACATTCAGATCGGGAATCGCTGCGGAGGGATCGTTGCGAACCATAATAAACGTGAGTGCGTTGTTGTTTGATTCGCAGTCGTTTATTTCTATCGTCGAGCTGTTCGGCTGTGTCTTGAAGAAATTTGCATCCGAGTTTGTCAATTTGCCGTCGGGCTGAGCCGCGAAAAATGTGTTTTCGTCGCACGGTGCAGCCGAACCGTTTAAAGCTACGCGGTAGCCGGTCGGAGCAATTATCTTAGCTCCCTGCTGGTAGGTATTAGCCTGATTGCCGCTTCCCGAACGGAGAGTGAAGGAGGTAATTCCATCCGGAACCACGACGTGAAGTAATGGTGCGTTTTGGGAAAGAGCTTGTCCTTCAAGCTCCACCTCAAGCCCTTCTTCTGCCGTATGAGCCTGAGTAAATACGGGTGTTACAGTGACGGGGCTGCTGCACATGGTGAAGGTAGCCGAATTTCCGGTGTACCATCTGCCTCCCGTCACGGTCTGAGCGTTACCTTTTTCGTCTTTCACATTAACTTCCTGTAAGATCCAGCCTTCGTCCGGAACTGCCTCGCAGGTCACGACGTCGCCGATAGCCGCTGCATTGGTGCTTGCAGTGATAGTGCCGCCCTCTGTCTGCACTGTCTTTACTGCATACAGCTCTTCGGGATCCAGAACGTCAACGCGCAGGTCAAGACCTTTGAATGTCGATACTGTGTAATACGAATTGTTGGAAGGATAAAAAGACAGGTGGTTGTCGGAGGTGACGCATAAGCCAAGCTCCGGAGAGGTGCCCGTAAATCCGTTCGTTGATGCTATGGTTCCGATAGTACTGTAAGAATCCGATATCGATACCTGATTGCCAACCATACTCGGAGAGTTCTCAACTACCGACATAACTGTTCCTTCCGGAGACGCTATGTGGCGGTTGTACATATAGGCGCTGTGGTTAAACAGCGGTCCGCCGTCGTCGTAGACGTTGAAAGATTTTACACTTTTGTCAAGTACGATATCATTGTATATAGACAGTGTGGCGAATAAGCCGCCCTCGGCGGAGAAGTCGTCCGTAAACTCGGCTGTTACGGTGACGTCCGAACTTTTCATGGTGAACCAGATAAAATTTGTGAATGAATCGCCGCTGAAGGGGATATCATTGCCGTTTGCGTCCTTGACTGAAACGGCGCCGAGCATATGTTTCTCGTCGGGATTAAAATAAACGTATACTGTCTCACCAACTTGCCTTTTTGCCGGAGTCATTGATTCAGCGTTGTCGATCACCCATGTGCCGCCATCATTCGCGTTTACATTGACATTGTAAGGTTTGGTTGTGTCTACCAGGGAAACATCAAGATCCAATCCTTCTCTAACAGGATTCGACACAACTACATAGGGGTACGAAAGTCCCGATTCCTCCGTGAGTCTGATCTTCATTATTTCACTGCTGATAACATTCGGCGTGATAGCCGTTGCCCACACGGAGCCGTCTCCGCGGTAGGAACTGCCATCGCTGAAGTAAACGGATGCACTCCCCGTTAAGGTTCCTTCATACTCGAAGCCGCGGTTGGGCGCCTCGAGAGTAAGGGAGCCGTTGCAATTCTTTGTGAAATCGCCGTCCTTGCCGCCGTCGTCATAAACGTGCAGCTTCGTGACGCCATCGGGGATCTGCACGAACTTTGATCCCGTTGCAGGCGTTGTCAGGCTCCACTCGCCCGATATATTCTTCTTTACAAAGACCGGCTCTACCGTGACGCTGCCGGTGGGCATATAGAAGGAAGCGTCGTAATTGTTTTCGGTGTCGTCAAAATAGATTTCAATATCCGGGTTAGCGAGCTCACACTCAACGGAAAGACCGCAGAATACGTAGTCTTTGTCAGGATGCGCAACAAAGCCGACCTGTGAGGAATATGACGCCGTTTCGGGACCTGTGAGAGTACCGCCCTCGGTCTGCTTTATTGTAATTCTGCCTTCGTCGCCATAATTTGTAATAGTTGCCCTGAGCGCGAGGTTGTTGTCGGTATCTGCCGTACCGTTGAGAAGAGTCATTTCGAAGCCGTCTGTATACGTGGCCTTCTCCAACTGCGTCGTCTCGCCCTTAGTGCCTGAGGACATGATCGCAGCGGCGCCGTAACTGCTGCTGTGAGTAAGGAAAGCTGTTTCGTTCGTTCCGGAGCCTGTGTATTCGCCGCTGAGGGTGACAAAGCAGTTGCCGAAGGAAACGTAGTTGTTGGCGTAGTAGTTGGCACTCATATTTGCTCTCTTGCCGCCGTCGTCATAGATCATAAAGCTCTTAATGCCGTTGGGAATCGAGATACTGTCCTCGCTGCCGGGCAGCTTGTTCTTGCTCGGCATAGTGACGGACAGGCTGTCTGCGACAGTGGCGATCTCCGTGAAGGTCGGCGTTACCGTGACGTCGGACTCCGGTGCATTGAACCATGTGCAGTAGGAATTGTACCATCTGCCGCCTTTTACGGGAACTTCATTTCCTTTAGCGTCGGTGACCTCAACGTCCGTGAGCATCCAGCCGGTGGAGGGTTCGTTGTAAATTGACACAAGGTCGCCCGCCTGTACACTATCTGATGAGACAGAGATGGTACCGTGGTCTTCCTGTACGGCTGTAACAGAAAATACGTTGTCCTTCTTTTTGACATCAACTGTGATGTCAAAGCCGGTGTCTGTGGCATCCAAACTGGAGAACCTAACAGATGTTTGTGTGTTTGCCAGACCGTATATAGGCTCGATATTGCGTGTTATCGTACCGTATACCGGGAAGGAGGAAGTGCTGTTTGAGGAAGCCAAGCCGTCGAATGAAAGCTCGGTACCTCCGCTGGACGAATAACCGTACATATAAGAGTCCATACTGTTCGTCAGTGTGGCAGTTCCCGTGAAGACCGGGTAGCAGTCCTCCGGAAGCGCTATTGCTACTTCGCCGCTGTAACGAGCGGAATAGTCACCGTCCTCGCCGCCGTCGTCGAAAATATGGAACGACTTTACGCCTGTCGGTATTGTAGCTAAAAGACGTGTACCGCTTGAGCCTTTTGTATTTGAATAAGCATTCATTTTGGGGAAATTGATAGAAAGACCTGTTTCCGCCGTTTCTGCGTCTACGAAGTCAGGCATAAGAGTTACGTTGTCGTCTGACATCGTGAACGAGATAGATGTGCTGTCGCCTAACGAGTACCAGTTCGCGCCTTTAATGTTGATCTCCTCTCCGGAGTCCGTCACTCCCTTTACGGAACGGAGCAATGATCCGTTCTTTCCTTCGATATCGACATAGACCTTTTCACCGGCCGACGCTTTTTCCACCTGCGGCTTCAGAGAGCCGAGAGAAGACTCGGTGGCCTTGACCGTGTACTTCTTTTCTTTGTCCAGGAGCTTGACGTTCAGCATCAGACCGTTATCCGCCCATTTGTCGTTGTCATTAGAAGAATAGTACGAACCGCTTACGTAAAATGCTACCGTAGCGTTTTCGTTGAAGACCGCCGGCCGTATCTCGGTCGTGGTTCCCTTAGCGCCGCTATACCTATATGTTTCGCTGCTGTCTGATAGTTTGAGCGTCATTTCGCTGTTCGAGAAATCGGCTGTTCCCGATATCTTGAATGCCTTGTTGCCGGATGAATACAAATTCAGCGACGGCTCGCTTCGGGTTGAGTACTTATTTCCCTTGTCAATGATACGGAAGCTGTCAATACCGTCGGGAATTTGTACATCAATTTCGCCGGCGCTGGGCATATAAAGGCTTCTGTATTTATTCTTGACACATATGACGTCAAGCGTTGCATTGCCGTAGGGCATAGCGACCTGACCGGATTTTTCCTCATACCATCTGCCCTCGGTGCAGCTTACCCTATCGCCGCTGTCGGTCGTCATGAAAATATCGTTGATGCAGTATCCGTCGTCGCACTCGGCCGTGAAGGAGATCATATCTCCGCATTTAGCCGATGTCTTGTCAACGGTGAGCTTTGCGTGGCTGTTCTGCGCTGCGCTGACGCTAAACTCTTTCTCGGCATTTATCAGCACTACTTCGAGCGCATAGCCATCTCTTACTACGGAACCGTCGGAGTGGAACTGGACGGCAGCCTTATGGCTCTCGGTGGCGCCGAGTATGCAGGAATCGATCTCTTCGTAGTAACCGTTCAAACTCGCGACCATGGTACCGCTGTACGTATCTCCGTCGTAGATGTATAAGTAATCGTAATTATCCTCCGTGAACACAGTGCCCGTGACACGTAATAAACAGTTGCTCGGCGGTACGATTGTAAGTGTCGAATCAACACTGCTCGAGTAACTTCTGTTATTACCGCCGTCGTCATAGAGCATGAACCGGAATCCTTCCTCCTCCTTGGTCAGGTCAAGCTGCATATTGCCTTCTTCGTGCATATTGTAGTATGACTTGCCCGAATTGTCCTTGAGCAGAGTTGCGGCCTTCGGCACCGCGTCAGCAACTGCCGGTATCGCAAAGACTCCGCCGGGTAGTGCGCTCGTGACTATCAGCCCCGACAACAGGGCGGCCATGAGCTTTTTTGCCTTTTTCTGTCTTTTCATTTTTGATCCTCCTTCTTGATATTGGTCGATCTTTCTGACTTGAAATCAGATAACTCCACAGATTAAATATAGCATATTATACATGAAAAATCAAGCGAATACTCAAAAATAAATTAACCAAAGCAGTTGTTTTTTATCAGATATATACAAATCTGCTCCCCGCTTGAACGATCAGGCGCATATATATATCAGAATATAAAACAAAAGTGATAAATATTAATTTAGTTATTTAAATTCATTCTTATTATTCAAAGCATTAACATACGCAATAATATGATAAATAAATCAGACTCATGGAAACGTGAAATTTGTCGGTAATAACAAATTATGGAAATTATACAATTTTTTTCATAGAATGCTGTTGATTTTTATGGTGTAGTAATGTATAATTAACACGATTCTATTGATTTATCCCTTTTTTTAACGTATTTCTTCCGGTTGGGGTTTGCTTTGATATCATCATTTTTGGGAGCGGATATATTGTTATGAAGGTCAAAAGGAATTATAATTTCAGAGAGAATCTCTTTTCGATCAAATCAAAGCTGCACGGCTTCGTGCTGCTGACTGTTTTTGTAGCTGCGCTCGGAACGGCGTCGATAGGCTTTATTTCAAGTGTGCATCAGATAAACACGTATTACAAACGCTACGCTTACAGCAATGCGGTGAATTTTGCCTCCGGTCTCGACGCAGATTATCTGTCGCGCCTTCGCGCAGAGGTGGAGAGCGAGGAGTTCCAGCAGCTTCGCGCCAGAGCCGAGGCGGAGGGAAACGAGGAGCTTATAAAGAAGCGCCTCACGGAAAAAAGTCTGTGGGAGCAATATGATAAAACGCAGAGGAGTATCGACAATTACCTCGGCAATATGAGCGATATCAGGTATCTGTATATCATGGCGCCCGGTGAAAGCGGACAGGAGGATATGTACCTGATAGATTCCACGGAGGAGCCTATCTACGAGACGGGATACTGGGAGGAGCGCGAGAAGGAGCTTGTCGGGCTTAATACCGAGGAGCTTAAAAAGCCGACTATCTCAAACGGAAACTGGGGCTGGCTCTGCTCTGCGTACAGTCCTATATACGACTCCGACGGAAAGTGCATCTGCATAGTCGGCTGTGATTTCAGCATGGAGCAGGTAATAACGGAGCGGTGGATATTCGCTGCGTATCTCGTTGGAGGCGCGCTGCTGTTTACCGTGATCGTCCAGCTTATTGCGATGATGTTCATTGACAAGACGGTGATCAAGCCGCTCGACGCTATCACAAAGGAAATGACAAAGTTCAGGCCGGCGAAGCACCTGAGCTACGATCAGGCAGGCGTTATCAATCTGCCGATCACGCACAACGACGAGATCAGCGCGATCTACTTCGGCATTCGCACGATGCAGATCAACATTATGGACAGGCTCAACGATCTATTTGTCCTTCAGGAAGACAAGCTCAGAGCGGAGCTTGCGATACGCAAGAAGGAGAAGCGCATTGACCAGCTCAACGAGGAGAACAACAGGGATTCTCTGACCGGCGTAGGAAGCAAGTCGGCTTACGCGAAGAAGGTGGACGAGGTGAACGACGCGCTTTCAAAGGGCACAGCGGAGTTCGCGATCGTCATGGTCGATATGAACAACCTCAAGCAGGTCAACGACGAGCACGGTCACAAGGCAGGCGACCAATACATCAGCGGCTGCTGCCGCATGGTCTGCGACGCCTTCAAGCACTCGCCCGTATTCAGGATCGGCGGCGACGAATTTATCGTTGTCGTTCAGGGCAGCGATTATGAATCGCGCCACGAAATCTTCGAGAAGCTGAAGAAGAACTTCGAGGACAGCTACGCTCAGGAGGACAAGGAGCCTTGGCTTCGGTACTCGGCGTCGCTCGGCATCTCCGAGAACAGATCGGGAGACACGACATTCGACCTGGTATTCCGCCGCGCAGACAAGGCGATGTACGAGGAAAAGAAGAAATTCAAACAAGCTCACGGAAGCTACCGCTAGCGGGCGGATAGTATCCGCTGACAGTTCCGGCGGCCAAGCGGCCGCAGGCAGTTCCGCTGCTTGATTTTTCAGATAATGGCATTTCGCCGCGCTTGAAACAAAACACTTTCGACCTTCTCGAAGCCTTTTATCTAAAAGTTTTTTGCCCAGCTTTTTTACAAAAAAGCTGGCCGCCGGAGGCTGTACGCAAAGCCCTTTTAGGGGTGAATTTCAAAAACAGTCCGGTGGACTGTTTTTGGAAGAGGGGCATTTTGGCAGAAAATGCCCCTAAGTAACAGATTTCAGAAAAGCCGCAATCCGCCGCTCCAAGGCGGCACAAAGCCTCCGGCGGTCACGCAGCAGGGCGGCAGAAAATGCCCCTAAGCAGCAAAACTCCGAACGCTGCCCCTTCCGCCGCTCCAAGGCGGAGAGAGGTTAGCGCGGAGAGAGTTTAGCGGAAAAAAGAATATTTGACAAGCGCGTGCAGCGTCTCGGTCTGCTAAAAATTTTTTTAAAATTGGTATTGACATAAAGCCGTCTTTGCGGTATAATATTGATTGTTCACTGAGTGTGGCATATATGGCGATATAGCTTAGTTGGCTAGAGCGTTCGGTTCATACCCGAAAGGTCGGCGGTTCGAGTCCACCTATCGCTACCAATGGCCCGGTGGTCAAGAGGTTAAGACACCGCCCTTTCACGGCGGTAACACGAGTTCGATTCTCGTCCGGGTCACTCAGGAACACGCGAGTGTGCTGGAATTGGCAGACAGGCACGTTTGAGGGGCGTGTGTTGAATGACGTACGGGTTCAAGTCCCGTCACTCGCACCACCGGTAATCTGCCGGTCAAGGTAACGCGTTCAACATAATGTTGAGCGCGTTCTTTTTTTGCCGCCGTAAAAAGAAGGAATGAAGGAGAGGAAGCTATGAGCAAAGGAAGCAAGGCAGCTTTGAGCAAGGAGAGCGGCGTAAAGGAAGCTCCCGAAAAAAGATCCCCGGCTCGCAGAAAGCGCGGGGCAAGCCGGCTGTGGATCGTTATCCCTTGCTACAACGAGGAGAACGTGCTGCCGATCACGTCGGAGCAGTTTCTCGACGAGCTGAATGATCTCATCGCCAAGGAGAAGATCGCTGAGGACAGCCGAATTCTCTTTGTGAACGACGGCAGCAAGGACTCCACCTGGCAGATAATCTGCGACCTTGCCCAGCAGGATCCTCATTTTATCGGTATAAGCCAGAGCCGCAACAGGGGGCATCAGAACGCCGTCCTCGCAGGGCTTATGGAGGCAAAGGACAAGGCGGATATAACGATCTCGATCGACTGCGACGGGCAGGACGATATCGGCGCGATGGAAGCTATGGTGGACGAATACCACAACGGCAGCGAGGTCGTATACGGCGTAAGGAGCAAGCGCAGCACAGACTCATTCTTCAAGCGCTTCACTGCCGAGAGCTTCTACAAGCTGCTCAACGCGATGGGCGCCGAGGTCGTCTTTAACCATGCGGACTACCGGCTGGTCTCAACGCGCGTTCTAAAGGAGTTCGCTCAGTTTCAGGAGGTAAATCTTTTCCTTCGCGGACTGATCCCACTCGTCGGCTTCAAAAGCTCGTCGGTGTATTACGAGCGCCACGAGAGAATTGCCGGTGAATCGCACTATCCTCTGAGCAAGATGCTCGGTCTTGCCTTTGACGGCATCACGAGCCTGAGCGTCCGCCCGATACAGCTCATCACTACGTTCGGCTGCTTCGTCGCGTTTATCAGCTTCATCGGTATCATATGGGCGATTATCGACGTTATCTTCGGTCAGACCGTGCCCGGCTGGGCAAGCATGACCTGCATTATCTGCTTTTTCAGCGGTATCCAGCTCATTTCGCTCGGCATCATCGGAAACTACATCGGAAAAATATATATGGAGGTCAAGCACCGCCCGAGGTATATCATCAGCGAGAGAACATGGGAGAACGACGGCGATCAGACAGACATTTGAGCGGAACGCGAACGCTTTTCGGCAGCAGCATAAAAGGAGACACATATGCAAATTGCGTAATACTCCATGAAAACTGCCCTCTTGACTTTTTCGCGCTTGTATAGTAAAATAGTTAAGACAGATTACTGTCTCTTTAATGCCAATCACATATGCCGGTATGGTGGAATTGGCAGACACAAGGGACTTAAAATCCCTCGGAGTAAAATCCGTGTCGGTTCGAGTC
>CADAYJ010000053.1 GCA_902792115.1 uncultured Ruminococcus sp.
ACTGACGTATTTCAAGGCTTTTGAGTTCAATTTGACCGAAATATGCAAGCAAGTTTGGTGCTCACTCCGCAGGACGTGATTTATTCAGTGTTTCCTTAGTTGCCGGCTTATGTTTGCTTACTAAGTAAATAATACATTGTATCAAAAGTTTGTCAAGTAAAAAAAGAGAAAGACCGTATTTCACATAGCAGTCTCTCTTTTCGTTAGCCTTATAGAATAAGGGTGATTTTTGTGTTCATTGATTGATTAGCCAAAGTTCTATTGACAAAAGTTTTCATACAATAACGCCGGCATTCAAGGAGCGAAGACCGGCGTTTGATTAATTCAGAATTGCAGGTAAATGAATGGGTTGAATGTTGCACAGGCGAGGTTTATGATGCACAGCACGAGCATTACGAGCGATACGGCGTAAGCGCAGGCGCTTGCTGCTGCGCGGCGACCTTTTGTGAGCGTCGCTGCCCTGCCCCGTACAAAAGCGCTTACGGGGGCGGAGAAGACGACCGCGGTGAGTGCAGCCGTGATGAACAGCGGGCTGAGCTGCTGCGAAAAGGCGCTCATTGAGGCTGCGTTCGGGGTGAAGCCCGTGAACATTGCGGCGATGTACTGCCACGCCTTTGTGAGCGTTTCGGCGCGGAAGATAACGAACGTGACCGTGACGACGAGGAGCGTGTAGATGTGCCTCAGCGGTCTCAGCGGCTTTGCGGAGAGCTTTTCGAGCGGTATTGCCTTGTAGCTTTCGAGCATCAGGAAGAGACCGTGGAGAAGTCCCCAGACGACGAACGTCATGTTTGCGCCGTGCCAGAGACCGGTGCAGAAGAAGACAATGATTTTGTTGACGGCTGTGCGGAGCCTGCCTTTGCGGTTGCCGCCGAGCGGAATGTAGAGGTATTCCTTGAACCACGTCGAGAGCGAGATGTGCCAGCGGCGCCAGAAATCCTGCATACTCGCGGCGATATACGGGTGATCGAAATTCTCTTTGAAGGCGAAGCCGAGCATATGCCCCAGACCGATCGCCATGTCGCTGTATCCGCTGAAATCGTAGTAGATCTGCAGCGTGTAGGCGACAGCGCCGAGCCAGCACGTCGGTGCGCTCATGTTCTCGGCGGAGAGAGCAAACATCGCGTCCGCGGCCGCGCCGACGGTGTTCGCGATCAGCACCTTTTTGGAAAGACCTGTGATAAAGCGGCGTATGCCGAGCGCCGTTTCCTCTGCCGTTATGCGGCGCTCACCGATCTGCTTTGCGATGTCGTAATACTTTACGATCGGCCCGGCGATAAGCTGGGGGAAAAGCGAGATGTAGAGCAGCACGTTGCCGAATTTCTTCTGCACGAGCGAGCTGTCGCGGTATACGTCGATCACGTATGAGAGTATCTGAAATGTGAAAAACGAGATGCCGATCGGCAGCCTGATCTGAGGAACCGGCAGCGCGACGGGCAGAACGGCGTTGATCGTCTGCACGAAAAAGCCGGCGTACTTGAAGACGCCGAGTATTCCGAGATCGAAAATGACCGCGGCGGCAAGCCACGGTTTTTTGTGCTTATTAGAGGCGATCAGCCTTGCAAATATGTAGTTTGCGAGCACGGAGAAGACCATCAGAAAGACGGTGAGCGGCTCGCCGAAGGCGTAGAAGAGAAGACTGATTACAATCAGCCAGACATTCTTTGCCTTGATACCCGGCATGAGCAGATACAGCACATAAGTCACCGGGAGAAAAATAAACAGAAATACAGTGGAGCTGAAAACCAAAACGAACCTCCGGACTTTGTGTGGAGAAGGAGAAAAGCTGCGGAAGGCCTTGCGCGTGACAGGTTCACTGCGCTCAACAGGCAGGCTTTGCAGATCAGGCGCGCGGCGCTTCCGTAACTAATGTAAATTTGCTTTTGCGATTGTTACATCGCTGTTGTGTCCTTAGAGATGACGATCTCGGATACAATGTCGTTATCGGCGGAGATCATGATGTAGCTGCCGTTTGCGTCTTTGTATTTGTATGTTGCTGCGCCGAGAGTCTCGTAATCGCTGCCGTACAGCTTGAGAGCTTCGTCGATCGGCATACCGAGGTGTACGCCGCGCTCTGTGTTGACGTCTGCCGCCGTGATCGTGATGGTTGCGACCTTGTAGTCGCTGTTCGTCTCGTCTGTGGGGTAAGCCGTGATGTCGAAGCCGTCGTCGGAGTAGGAGTAGAGCTTGATCTCGCCGCCGCCGAGGCACGCGCCTACGGTGGTCACGCTTACTGCTTCGCCGAGCTTATCGGTTACGAAGTCAATATCGTCGCCGAGGTCGATGTATATTTCGCCTGTGTTGAGACGAAGGTCGTAATCTGCCGTAACGGGCTTTACATCATCGGGAGCGTCCGTCTCGCTGTCCGTGTCGGAGTTAGCGGCTGTATCGGTCTGAGCCTCTGCCTCTGTGTCGGTCTGAGCGGCCTTGTCCGTTTCCGTCTCGGAGCTTGTGGAGGAGGACTTTTCGGAGGACGTCGTCTCGGAGGAGGGAGCTGCTGTGGAAGCTGCCTTGGAGGAGGCAGGCGCTGCGGAAGAGGACGGCTTTGTGCTTCCTACGGCGTATGTCTTTACCTTCTTGGAGGAAGCGGAGGCGGAAGCTGCGGCGGAAGCCTTCGACTCGCTCTTCTTCGACTCTGCCTTGGAGCTTTCCTTCTTTGAGTCTGCCTTTTTGTCGGAGTCGGAGGTCTTCTCGTCCTTGCTCTTCGTGTCGGAGGCTTCGTCTGTCTCTGCCTCAGTGTCCTCGGAGTCGGAGTCCGCTGCGTCTGTATCGGTGTAAAGCACGCGGGAAGAGCTGTAATCGAGGCTTTCGTCCTTCTTCTTGCCGCAAGCTGTAAGACCTGTCACCAAAAGCGACGCTGCAAGTGCTGCGATGAGTATTCTTTTCATAATGATACTTCCTTTTCTGAAAATTATTGCTTTTTATCTTGATCCGGTCTTTAGCCGACCGTGACCTGCGCGAGAGATTCGGTGCAGGTGTATGTATCGCCGGCGGAAACATAGGCGAATACGTCGTATGTTCCGGGCGGGATATCCGTTGTATCGGCGGTGAGAGAGAAGCCGTAGTCGGAATCCTCATCGCTGCCGAGAAGCTCCGCCTCGTAGATCGGGAACGCCTCATATGCGACAGCGATATCGGGAGTTTCGAGCGTTACGTAGATGTCGCTGTCTGACTCGAAGTACGAAGGATCGAGAGCGCCGTACAGCCTTATGCTGCTCTTTCGCTGCGATACCTCGCAGAAGTTTTCCTCGCTTTCGGAGACGCTTGTTGAAAACTCAAGCGACCTCATCGGGGCATTCATCAGCGGCGCGGAACGGGTGAGCGTTTTCAGATTGCGCTCTGCGATCTCCGCTATGACGCACAAAGCGCCGGCGTCGTCGGCAAGCGAGGTCTTGTACGGCATCTCGCGCGAGAAATAGGCTTTTTCGGAATTCTCCGCAGCGTATGGGTAAAACGCCCTGCCGAATGAATCGCGGTACATCAGCAGCGGCGCGCCGCCTTTTTTGCCTGCCGTCCTGATGAGGATATCGTCCTCGCCGGTGAAGGCGCCTCTGTATTCAAACGAAAAGCTGATGTCGTAGATCTCCTGATCGGAAAGCACCTCCAGGGAGGGGAAGAGCATACCGTCGAGGTCTGCGTGCCAAACGCGCTGAGACGAATGAGCCGCGCCGGAGAAGTCGTCGTGCTCTATGCCGAGCGCGTCCGCCGCCGCGTTGTACGCGATGAGAGCGCCCTCGTTCGTCCAGTGGGAGTCGCGCTCGAGGTAGAGCGGATCGTCCTGCCGCACAAGCAGCGGAACAAGGTCGATGTAATCAACGCCGGCTTTGTCGAGCTGCCGCGAGAGCCGTTCAAGGTTTGAAGGCGCGGAGCTTCTTATATACCGCGCCGGCATATGCTCCGGGCATACGGTGCTTTTGTTGGGGGCGCAGAGGAAGAGGAACGAGCGCCCCTCGTCTTCAAAATGCTCACTCAGCAGAGAGAGCGTCTTTGCGGTGCGGTAGATGCCGCGCTCGCTCATCGCGCCGGAGCCGGTGTAGTCGGGGAGCGTTTGGGCATAGTAGAGCCAGCCGTCGCTGCCGACGACGACCTTCTCGACGGAGGACGTTTTGAAGACACGGCTTTTTATCATGCTGTCGAGCGTGACGAGCTGCGGCCGGAGCGCGAAGTGTTCGGAGAAATACGTCTCAAACTGTGAGCCCCATTCGAGATTTGCGCTGCCGTCCTCGTTAGTAAATGCAGGCATCTCGGAGAGATTTCTGTTTTCCGAGGCGCCGTCCGCTCCGAAGAACGGGAGAAGCGCGAGCGGCGCGGCGCATAACGCGAGAAACGCGCAGGCGTACGCCGTTTTTAGTTTATTGTTCATGATCTGTTAAATCGGGAAGTCGATGAGGTGGTTGATCGTAAAGCCGAGCGACTGTGTATACGGGATCGAGAACGCGCAGTAATCGTAGAGCGCGTCGTAGATCACCCATTCGCCGTCAACGAGAAGCTCGTTGTAGCTGTGGAGGCTCGGATAATAACCTGTGCCGACGACGATGCGCGACGTGAAGCCTGCTCTCTGGAACAGGACGTGGAGCAGGGCGGAGTAGTGGTAGCAGGCGCCGTAGCCCTTGTTGTAGCCGAATGCGGCGATGCGGTCCCACTCCGCGCTGTACGGATCTCCGTATACCATCGGCTCATTTACGAAGACGTAGGCGATGTGACCGTGGACGTAGTGGCAGAGAGCGTCGGCGTTCGCACCGATGCTTTCGATGATGTCGTCGGCGAAATATTTGATCGTCGAGGCGTCCGCCGTTGTGAGCTTGATGCACTCGCCCGTCTCCGTGATCCTGTAATTGTCCGCCTTCGTGCTGCGGAGCATACAGCCGTTATCATCGAAGCAGTAGAGCTTGTCTTCGATGGTCGTAAAGCCTGTTGCGGCGTGTCCGTCCTCGCCGAGGTAATACGTTTCGCCGTCAATCTCCTGCCAGCCGGTCAGGTTTACGCCGTGATCGTCCTTGAAGCAGATCGCGCCGTTGCGTAAGAAGCGGCCTGTGTAGAGGATACCGTCGTTCTCGAAGAAATATTCCTCTCCGTCTATCGTGACGCTTCCGGTGACCGTCTCGCCGTCAAGGAGGTAGGAGAGGGCGTTTCCGGTACGGTACCAGCCCGTTATCATAACGCCGTCATCGCCGAAGAGGTAATTCCTGCCTTCGATCGTAACGCTGCCCGTCGCCATCGCGCCGTTTTCCGCGAAGTAGTAGCGGCTGTCGCCTATGCTGAAAAAGCCGAGCTTCATGAAGCCGTAATCGTCCTTGTAGATCGTGCCGAACTCCTTCTTTATGAAGCCGGATTCAAAGGTGGAGTCGTCCTCAAAGAAATAATCCTCGCCGTCGATCTTCTCAACGCCCTTTGCGGCAGCGCCGTTTTCCTTGAAGTAGTAAAGCGAATCGCCGACAGTCGTCCAGCCTTTCGCCATGCCGCCCTCGTCAAAGAGAAGGTAGAGCCTGCCGCCGATATCTGTCAGACCTGTCTTTCTGTTGAGAGAGTCGTCGAAATAGTACGTCTTTCCGTCAATCTCGGTAAAGCCCTTTGCAGCCGCGCCGAAGTCGTCGAAATAGCAGCTTATGCCGTCAACCGTCTGCCAGCCTGTCAGCGCGGCAGAATCCCTGAAAAAGAATCTCTGGTCAAACACGTCTGCCCAGCCCTCGGCAGGAGTGCCGTTTGAATAAAGGCTTATGCCGGCTTCCGTGTTCTGCCAGCCGTCGAGAAGCACGCCGCAGTCGGTGAGCGTATACTGTACGCCGCCGATGGTGACGTCGCCTGTGAGAAGTACGCCGTCCTCGCCGAAGCCGATCACGAAGCCGCCTATGTTCACAAGACCTTCGGGCGCGGAGCCGTCGGGGAGGCGGGCGAAGAGCTTTCCTTCACCGCCGATAAACCAGCGTACGCCGTCGGGATCGACGATCTTTTCCGCGTCTATATATTCGCTCGGGAAGCCGTTTGAGTAACGGAGTATATCGAGCGCGTCGTTCGAGGTTATGAAGCCGTCGCCGTCCGTGTCGGAGAGAGCGCGGTTTACGGGAGTGCCGTCGCCGAAGATCGTTATTCTCAGAGCGATGAGCGCGTCGTTTGAGGAAATAACGGAGTCCTCGTCAACGTCTCCGAGGCGCTTTTTCCGCTGCCCGGCAGGAATGTCGCCCATAGGGGAGATGGTCTCCCTGAGCGGCACGTCCTTCGTTTCGGGAACGTCGGGAGTGTCGTCCGTTTCGGGTGCGTCGCCCGTTTCGGGAGCGTCCGGAGTTTCGTCGGACGAAAATGATATGCTGATGTTTACGGACTGATTGCTGACGGCGAGCGTCTCCGTCATTATCTCAGGCTCGCTCTTCTCGTCCTCAGAGCTGATGATCACCGGTATATCCGGGATCCCGGAAAGTGTTTCCTCCAGCGTGCGGCAGGGAATGTCCGGTATAGCGGCCAGCTGCTCCGCGCTGAAACTGTCGGCGGAAGCTGTCGTGACAGTGCCGGCACAGAGCGCTGCGGCAAAAAGAAGAGCTGCGTATTTTTTTAGTGCTTCGGACAAGAGGAACACCCTTTCTTCGGCTTGAAAGCCTGTATTTCAAATAATATATTTCAATATTATATAGATTCGCCGCCTTGATTTCGGAATGGTTTGTAAAAAGGTTACAAATTGTTCATAAAGTGGCTCAAACCTCCCTAACTATAGCACATTTGAACAAATTTGTAAATGAAATTTCAGCAGAATTAACGGACGCTTTCATTTAATTATTTGTAGAAAAATGCCACAATAAGGAGCGTCGAAGCGTGCGGAGAGAGGCTGCCTGATTACACAGCCGTAAGTATTGACGAAATAGTATTTTTGGTTTACAATAGGATTTGACAATGCTGTGCGCTCAGAGTGCCGGCATATTATTCTTAGGAGATGATTTGATGAGATCACAAAAGACGCTTGCGCTGCTTCTCAGCGGTATCCTTGCGGTGTCCGGTGCAGCCGTGCCGGCTTCGGCGGACGTTCCGGAGACTGAGACGGCAGCCGTTCACGCCGTGGAGCTCCGCCTTCCGAGGCTTTCGCTTTGGGCGCATGAGCCGGCTGCCAGCCGCGCAGATGTTCCTGCCTCGCATGAGAGGGAAACTACGGATATGGTCGAACAGGGAAGCTGCGGCGACGCGGCGAACTGGGCGCTGTACGAAAGCGGCGTGCTGTACATCTACGGCAGCGGCGATGTGGTGAAAACGTCGTGGACTGACAAGTCGGACAAGATAAAGGCGGTCGTTATCGAGGACGGCGTTACGAGCCTCTGCAAGGCGGCGTTCATGAACTGCACGAACATCGAGACCGTCGTCTGTGCCGAGTCGCTCGTTACGATCTACGGCAAGGTGAATAATTACGATTCCAATGGCGACAACGGTGCGTTTGAGGGCTGCGTTTCCTTAACGAGCGTACGCCTTCCCGACACTCTCGTCACGATCGGCGGCAATACGTTCAAGGACTGCACGAAGCTCGAAAGCGTCAGCTTCGGCACGAAGCTGACGGAGATCGGAGTGAAAGCGTTTAACGGCTGTACGGCGCTCAAAAAGGTATCGTTCTCCGACGCCGAGCAGTCTCTCGAAATAAAGAGCAACGCTTTTTCGGGCTGTTCGGCGCTTGAAAAGCTTGTTCTGAATAAGGGGCTTCTGTCGATCGGGGACTATGCGTTCTTCGGCTGCCGTGATATCACCTCGGTGGTAGTGCCCGATACGGTAAAGACGATCGGCGTCGGTGCGTTCAGAGACTGCGAGACGCTCACCTCCGTAAAGCTCGGAGCAGGGCTGGAGACGATCTGCAAGGGCGCGTTCTGCAACTGCGTAGACCTCGAGAGCGTTACCTTCTCCGAGGGTATAAAGACGATCCTCGGCAAGGAGAATAACTACGAGACGGATTACGACGACGGCGCGTTCCAGGGGTGCGTTTCCGTGAAGGAGATAACGCTCCCGGAGAGCCTGGAGACGCTCGGCCGCCGCACGTTCAAGGGCTGCACGAAGCTCGAAAGCGTAAATTTCGGCAGCGGACTCAAAACTATCGGCAGCGAAACGTTTCGTGACTGTACGGCGCTCAAAACGGTGATCTTCCCCGATATGAAATACGACCTGGAAATCGGATCGTATGCGTTTTCCGGCTGCAAGAGCCTCACCGATCCCGTTTTCGGCAAGGGCACAAAGAAGATCAACTCGTTTGCGTTCGAGGGCTGCCGCGATCTTAAATACATCGTTCTCCCGGAGGGGCTTGAATACGTCGGAGCGAGCGCCTTTGCCGACTGCGTGTCGATGGAGAGCCTGACGTTCCCGGAGGGCTTCGAGACGATATACAAGTCCGCTTTCTTCAACTGCACGAGCCTTGAAAAGATCACGTTCCCGAGTACGCTGAAAACGATATACGGCAAGGAAAATAACTATGAAACGGACGGCGACAACGGCGCTTTCCAGGGCTGCGTTTCCCTGAAGGAGATCACGCTGCCCGACAGCCTCGATTCCATCGGCCGCCGCACGTTCATGGACTGCACGAAGCTGGAGAAGGTCACTTTCGGCAAGGGGCTTACAACGCTTGGCAGGGGCGCGTTCAGTGAATGCACGGCGCTCAAAACGGTCACGTTCCCCGAGATGAAATACGAGCTTAACATTGGGATATACGCCTTTGAAAACTGCAAGAGCCTTACGGAGCTTACTCTTTCAAAGGGTACGAAGACGATTGGCGAGGGCGCGTTCCGGTCCTGTACGGCGCTCAAAGAGGTCACGATCCCGGAGGGGCTTGTTTCCCTCGGCAGCCGCTCGTTTGAGGGCTGCACCGCGCTTGAAAAGCTCACGTTCCTGGAGGGCACGGAGACGATCGGCAAGAGCGCGTTCTACGGCTGTACGAGCCTCAGGGAGATCGCCCTCCCGCTTTCGCTCAGAACGATATACGGCAAGGAGAACAACTACGAGACGGATGGCGATTACGGCGCGTTCGAGGGCTGCACCGCGCTCGAAACGATCGTTCTCCCCGAAAAGCTGGAGACGCTCGGCCGCAGGAGCTTTTCGGGCTGCACGAAGCTGCAGAGAGTGACGTTCTCAACGGAGCTTACAACGCTCGGCGCAGGCGCATTTTACAACTGTATCGCGCTCGAATCGGTAAAGATACCTGAAATGAAGTACGATCTTGCGATCGGAAAATATGCCTTCGAGGACTGCAAGAGCCTGAAGACCGTCACGATCGGCAAGGGTGCAAAGAGCCTCGGCGAGGGCGCATTCTTCGGCTGCATATCTCTGAGCAGCGCCGAGCTTCCCGAGGATCTCAGCGAGATCGGCGACCGCGCGTTCGAGGGCTGCTCCGTCCTTAAAACCGTCAAGCTGAGCGAGGGACTTGAAACGATAGGCAAGTCGGCGTTCCACGACTGCGTGAGCCTCAGGTCGATCGACCTCCCCGACAGCCTCGTCACGATACGCGCAAAGGCGAATAACTACGAGACAAAGGGCGACTACGGAGCATTTGAGGGCTGCACTACGCTTAAAACGGTAGGCTTCGGCTCGAAGATCCGAGAGATCGGAAAGAATGCCTTCAACGGCTGCCAGCAGCTTGTCGGCGGCGACGTTTACTACGCCGGCACGCAGGACGAGTGGAATACGATAACGATCGGCAATAATAACGATCCTATCCTTTCCGCTAAGTTCCACTCCGGCGAGAAGATGCCGGAGCAGCCCGTCCAGCCCGACACGGACAGCGAAACAGCACCCGACACGGACAGCGAAACAGCACCCGACACGGACAGCGAGACAGCACCCGACACGGACAGCGAAACAACGCCCGACACGGACAGCGAGACAACACCCGACACGGACAGCGAGACAACGCCCGACACGGACAGCGAGAAGGACACCGACACTGACGGCGAAAAGAAGCCGGAGCCGGCGACGCTTCTCGGCGATATGGACGGCGACGGTCAGCTTACATCATTTGACGCGCTCGTTATCCTCCGCAGCAGCCTCGGCATGGTACAGCTCACAGTAGCCGAGTACAAGACGGCAGATGTTGACCTCGACGGAGATGTAAATTCCTCCGACGCGCTCTTCGTCCTCAGAAAAAGCCTCGGTCTGATAGTGTAAATATAATAGATATATTCATTTGAAAAGAGTGATCCTATGAGAGTTAATCCGGTTTCCGTGCGCCTTGCGGCAGTGATCCTGGCGGCGGCTGTCACAATGACGTTCACCGCCTGCGGCTCTGTTGGCAGAACGAATGATAATGTATCGTCGCTTGCGCCCGGTGATATCGCATCAGCCTCCGAGATCGTCAGCGCTTCCGAAAGCTCGTCGGGCAGCGGCGCGGCTTCGTCCGCCGCTGCGTCAAAGGCTTCGCCGAAGGAATCGTCGAAGAGCGAGGAGTCTTCAAAGGTATCGCCGAAGGAATCGTCGAAGAGCGAGGAGTCCTCGAAGGCTTCGCCGAAGGAGTCGTCAACCGCTTCACCGAAGGCGGAGGAGAGGGCTTCGTCTGCCGCTCAGACAAGCTCGGCGGCGCAGAGTACGGCGCCTGCACCGAGCAGGACGGACGCCGGATCGACCTCGGCGGAGGCTCCGCAGAGCACAAGCAGCTCCGTGCAGCGCGCCCCGGAGACGCAGCAGGAGAAGAGCGAGCCGCAGAGCGAGCCTCAGAACGAGCCGCAGGAGCAGGACGATCCGCCGCGCACCGAGCCGAGCAGGCTTGAACGCCCGGAACCGGCGGACAGAGAGCGGCCGCTCGTCGTTATCGACGCGGGGCATCAGTCCTCCGGAAACTACGAGCAAGAGCCGATCGGCCCCGGAGCATACGAGACGAAGGCGAAGGTGTCGGGCGGCACGCAGGGCACGACGACGGGAATCCCGGAATACGAGCTTACGCTCGCGCTGG
The DNA here is from genome assembly GCA_902792115.1 of uncultured Ruminococcus sp. GTDB lineage: Bacteria > Bacillota > Clostridia > Oscillospirales > Acutalibacteraceae > RUG592. Next base: position 10,895 of record CADAYJ010000053.1, read on the forward strand.
CTCTAAGGCTCGGTGATATGCTCGAGCAGCGCGGCTGCGACGTTATCCAGGTGCGGACGTCGAGCGATGTGAACATCAGCAACTCGGAGCGCGCCGCCGTCGCGAACGACGCGAACGCCGACGTATTTATCAGGATACACGCCAACGGCTCCGACAACCCCTCCGCAAACGGCGCAATGACGATCTGTCAGACTCAGTGGAATCCGTACAACGGCGACCTCTACGACAAGAGCCGCGCACTCTCGGAGAGCGTCCTTACGAGCCTTTGTGAGGCGACGGGCTGCCGCCGGGAATACGTCTGGGAGACGGACACAATGAGCGGCATCAACTGGGCGGCTGTACCCGTGACGATCGTTGAGGTAGGCTATATGTCGAATCCGACAGAGGACGTTCTTCTCTCGCAGGACGACTACCGGCAAAAGGTGTGCGAGGGCATCGCGGACGGCATAATGGGATATCTTGGGGAATAACAAAAAACTGAGATCATCACTAATCAAAAAAATTAGAATTCCGGCGGCGGATGGTATCCGCTGACAGTTCCGGCGCTTGAAATTGCAGAAAAAAACACATTGCCGCGCTTGAAACGACGAACTATCGACCTGCTAGAAGCAGATTAATCAAAAGTTTTTTGCCCGGGCGGCCAAGCGGCCGCAGGCAGTTCCGGCGTTTGACATTGCGGAAAAAAACACATTGCCGCGCTTGAAACGACGAACTATCGACCTGCTAGAAGCAGATTAAT
>CADAYJ010000054.1 GCA_902792115.1 uncultured Ruminococcus sp.
TGAGCAGATGAGGCAAGAAGCGGAAGAGCGCAAAGCTCTCGAGCAGGAACGCAAAAAGGTCAAAAAAGAGGAGCAAAAGTACAAAAACGAGATCGACAAGGTCAAGGAACAGCTTGAAACTGCTTCCGAAGCGGAAAAAGCCGCTCTTAACGCGAAGATCCTTGAGCTTGAAAGCAAGCTGTCCGATGTCGCTGTCAAACGTGAGAGTATTGCTCAGCTCCAGAACGGAAAAGCAGGAAATGTATATGTTATCAGTAACCTTGGTTCTTTCGGTGAAAATGTATTCAAGATTGGCATGACGAGAAGGCTTGAGCCCATGGACCGAGTCAATGAACTTGGAAGTGCAAGTGTGCCGTTCAAATTCGATGTACACAGCTTCATCTTCTCCGAGGACGCAGTAGCACTTGAAGCAAAGCTGCACCAAACACTTAACGATAAACGAGTAAACAAGGTGAATCTCAGAAAAGAGTTTTTCTATTCCACAGTTGATGAGCTCGAAAAACTTGTGCAGGAAATCGATCCTACGGCAGAATTCAACAAAACAATGGTTGCCGAGGAATTCAACCAATCGCAGTCAACGTCAGAGGTGTACACGAGCGAGGTAACAGACATTGAAGATGACGATGAATAAACTCAAACGCCGCGTTTTTGAAATAATCGAGCCGCCCGAGGACGGCGATATTGCAAGCAAAATATTTGATATTGCGCTGATCTCATTGATAGTTATCAATATCATTATGGTCATTGTCGAGACCTTTGATATACCCGACAAGCTGCGGTTGGCTATGAAGTTTGCCGAAACGATCTCGGTCATTCTGTTCACGATAGAATACATCGTCCGATTATGGACCGCAGATCTGATCTACCCAGAAAAGCACCCCGCCGCCGCGCGTGTTCGATATATCTTTTCATTCATGGCGCTTATCGATCTTTTATCGATACTGCCGTTCTACATTCCGATGCTGATTCCTCTTGATCTTCGTGTTTTGCGTGCATTGAGGATAGTGCGGCTTTTCCGGCTGTTCAAGATCAACCGATATACCGACTCTCTTGCAACGATCGGCAAGGTGTTCAAACGCAAGTCAAGTGAGCTGATATCATCGCTGTTTGTCGTGCTGCTTTTGATGATCATTTCGTCGGTAATCATGTACAATGTTGAAAACCAAGCACAGCCCGATACATTCGCAAACGCGCTTTCTGGAATGTGGTGGGCTGTTGCAACGCTGACCACCGTGGGCTATGGTGATATTTACCCCGTGACCGTTATCGGGAAGATACTCAGCGCCGTGATCGCACTGCTCGGCATCGGGCTTGTTGCCGTTCCGACGGGTATCATCACAGCGGGATTCATGGAGATCTTAGAGGAGAAGAACGAATCGAATGCTCATAAAAACTGCAACAAGCTATACTGTCCATACTGCGGGCGAAAGATAGAATAAAAAAACCGCCCTCCCCTGCTGGAACAGGAAAGGGCTTCATTGTAACGAAGTTAGACCTCAATATATTTTTTGAAAATGCAAATACCGCTTTATTTTGCGAATATAATGTGTTATAATAAACTCATATTCACAAAAACACATCTTTTTTGCGAATGTATGATTATAATCGAGAAAAAGCTATTTAAATATTCGCTTTTTTGTGGGGTGTAATTATGAAATACATTTCTTTGAATCAGCTGAGATATAAGGATTCTGATAAGTATGAGGCGGAATATCGCAAAAGATTTAACTCGGAATACGCGATAAAGCTTGATTTATATATTCATGGCAGTCAAGCATTTTACCTTGAAACGAATGATCTGCTTAAGAAAATCATCGAAATGCAGAGAATTGATAAAGAGATTCACGACTTAGTACTCAGTCTTCCCGGAATATCAGTCAAGCACTTCACGAAAAGATGTCTTATTGACGAGATAGTTTTATCAAACAATATCGAAGGAGTATCCAGCACCAGACGCGAGATAGAAGATATACTTATAGAGTTAGGGAGAAAGAATAAAAGGAAACGTTTTTACGGCTTGGTAAAAAAATACTATATGCTAATGACACGCCAAGACATTGTACTTGATCAAGCTCAAGATATACGGTCGTTATATAATGAGCTTGTTCTTCCTGAGGTTATCGAGGACGACAGTAATAATGCCCCTGACGGGAAGCTTTTTCGTAAAGACTCGGTAACTGTGTACTCGCCTTCGGGCAAAACGCTTCATTGCGGAGTATACCCTGAAAGTGAGATCATTAATTCCATAAATGCGGCTCTACACTACTTGAATAACTCCGACAATGAATTATTGTTCAGAATTTCTGTATTCCATTACCTTTTCGGATATATCCATCCATTTTATGACGGAAACGGCAGAACATCTCGGTTTATTAGCAGCTATTTACTTTCTCAGTATTTCGAGCCTGCGATTGCTTTTCGGTTATCTTACACGATAAAGGAAAACTTAAAAGAATACTATAACGCTTTTAAGACCTGTAACGATAGATTCAATAAAGGAGACATTACACCTTTCATATACGTCTTTTTTGAGATAATTGAAAAATCGCTCTATCAGCTTAAGGATGCTCTTGAAAAAAGATTACAGTTGTTAGATCATTATTCTAAGAATATACCAATCTTGCCTAATGTTTATTTAAACGGGGCAATATACTCATTACTGATACAAGCCGCCTTGTTCTCTGACAGTGGAATATCAACAAGGGAATTGATTGAAATTGCTGAGATCAGTAGATCTACACTGTCTAACAGAATAAAAAGCATTGACTCAAGACTCATAAAAAAGAATAAGATCGGAACAGAGAACTATTATTCACTTAATCTGCAGTATTATGATACTTTGATAGCTGCAGAAAGAGATAATTCTCTTAACAAAAGCAATTAAAACAATAAAAAAACGCCCTCTCCTGCGCCAACAGGAAAGGGCGGCGAGCAAAAGCATCGTGTGATACTTTAGCATATATAGCAATGTTATTGTACCACACCGGCGCTCAAAAATCAACCCTTTTTGAGGGTCGGATTTTTGCACCCTTTTTTAGGTTATCAGTTTATCGATGCGGCCAAGATTCGGCTTTTTGGCCTGCTAATATATAGGGAAGCGAGGTATGGTAATATGAAAAAATGTATTAATCGCCGCTGCGGGGCAGAGATAGACGACACGTTTTCGTTCTGCCCGCGCTGTGGGAAGACTCAGACGGAGACACCGCACAAGCGGACACGAAGAGGAAACGGAGATGGGAGCGTGTACAAAAGCCCGCAGGGAACTTTTGTCGCGGAGATAACCAAGGGTTACATTATCACCGATGGTACAGTAAAGCGAAAAATCAAAAGAAAAAAAGGATTTAAAACAAAAAAAGCCGCGGTCGCATGGATCGAGGACTATAAAAGAGGCTTGGTCGCTCCCGATTCGGTTACGATCAACACACTGTGGGAAGCGTTCAAAAAATCGAGCGAGGATCTGTCCAACAGTAAAAAGTGTGCATATCGGATCGCGTATAATAAAATATGCGGTGAAGTAGAGCATCGCAAGATCGACTCCTTTACCGTGTCGGAGCTGCAGGACATAGTCGATGAATACGGCTCCTCATACTATACGCGGCGTGATATAAAAAATCTCCTCTCTCATTTATACAAAATAGCGCTGCAAGACGAGTATGTGTCGAGTAACAAAGCGCAGTACATCAGACTTCCAAAACACGAGAGCACGGAGCGCAGTATTTTTTCGGATTCCGATCTGTCTTTGCTCTGGGAAGATTTTCACACGGATCCGACAAGAGTATGTGCAGGCATCATACTGATGTGCTATACGGGTATGCGCCCCGGAGAGCTTCTCGGAGTCCTCTCCGAAAATGTTTTGCTTGATAAGCACTATATGACAGGCGGCATCAAAACCGAAAAAGGCAAAAAGAGAAAGATCATCATACCGCAAAAAGCAGAGGCTGTTGTCGAGTGGCTTTTAAAACTCGGAAGTGACAAACTAAGCGGATACAAGCATAAAAACGATTTTTACGACGATTGGCAGGCTGAAAGAGCGAAGCTAGGGCTGTCGGAGGATCTGACACCGTATTCGGCAAGGCACACTTACATCACTCGGCTGACTCTTTTACAAGCGTCGCCCGCTATGCTGCAAGAACTTGCAGGTCATGAAGACTATGAGACCACCTTGACCTACACGCATCTTTCCGTTGCGGATCGCTTGAGCGTAGTCAATCGACTTTAAGCATTGCGGGGGTGAAATAGAGGGTGAAACGGGAGAAAATTTTACATGATTTCAGACAATTTTCGGCAAAAATAAAAAGCCGCATAAAACCCTAAAAACATAGGTTTCATGCGGCTTTTGGCGGAGGACAAGGGATTTGAACCCTCGCGCCGGTTACCCGACCTACTCCCTTAGCAGGGGAGCCCCTTCACCACTTGGGTAATCCTCCGTGTGAAGTGCCAAGGTTTATTCGGTTTTGCTTGGCGGAGAGGAAGGGATTCGAACCCTTGGTACCTTTCGGCATCACTAGTTTTCAAGACTAGCTCCTTAAACCACTCGGACACCTCTCCATGCGACTATTATATGATACCAGATTATTTGTGCAATGTCAAGTGTTTTTTTATCTTTTTTTGGTTATATGCAAAAAACAGGGCTGATCTTACTTTTTGGCGCGCGGCTTTTTCTTCGAGGATCTGTTTTGATTGTGAAAGCTCATAAGGAGGTTTACCACCTCTTCCCTTTGTTCAGGCTCGCACGTCCTGTACAGAATGAGAAAATTCTGCTCGTCTTTTTTGAGTGCGTAGAGCTTTTCGCGCTGCTCGTATGAATCGTCGCTAAATGTCGTGAAATTCGTGTCCTCGGGCTTTTTGTCAAATTCGAGGTCGCCTACCGCGTCCATGAACATTCTGTAATCCACGTTGAAAAGGTTTGACAGACGAATGATCATCTCGCCGCTCGGGTGGCTTACGCCTGATTCGTAGTATGCGTAAGTTGAACGCTCCATGTTAAGGGCGTCCGCAACCTGCTTTTGAGTTAATGCAGCATTTTCTCTGCACATACGAAGTACCAACGAAAATTTACTGTTGTTCATGCGTCAGTTCAGCTCCCTTTCTTCTTGACGGCGTTATTCCGACCGGCCGGCGTGGAATTGCGTTTCCATATAATATAATTGTTAAAAAATTGTTTTTTTACTGTACAAAGCGCGGTTTCTATGATAAAATATGAAATGCGTGCAAATGAACAGCCCGCTCTTGCTCATAATATCAGAAAATAAATCAACAAAAGACACTTTCACGTCATTATTATAGCACAATAATGCTTTTTTGTAAAGTACCTTTTCTAATTTTTTTTATCAGGGCGATTCAACGTAGTTAATTATTTTTCAAAGTAATTTATTTTTAAGTTATTTTTTCACTCAAGAGGTGGTACTTTGATTATTCTTGCCGTCGATCTCGGGAAGGCGCGAACGGGGCTTGCGATATGCGATAAAACGATGTTTCTGGCGTCTCCCCTGTGTGTGATCGAAGAATGGAACAGAGAAAGACTCGCCGAAAAAGTCAAGGCCGAGGCGGAAAAGCACGGCGCGGAGTTTATCGTCGTCGGGCTGCCGCGAAATATGGACGGCTCGGAGGGAGAAAGCGCTAAGGGCGCGCGCGAATTCGCCGGTATGCTTGAGCAGCTCACGTCTCTGCCCGTAAAAATGCAGGACGAACGGTGTACAACGATGATCGCGCACAGGTACCTGAGCGACAACAACGTCCGCGGTAAAAAGCGCAAGGAAAGCGTCGATGCCGCTGCCGCTGCCGTCATTCTTCAAACGTACCTCGATTTTATCAAGAATACGGGCGGTCAGTGATTTTCTGTGATTTGTATTTATTTCAAAGCCGCGTGGAGGCAGTGCCGCTGTTTTGAGCAGGCATTCATACGAGCCTTCTGTATCCGGCAAACGTATCATTTTATGGAGGGATCAAACAAGTGAGTAAGAAAAACAAGAAAGCTCCCGCAGCCGCTGCGGCCGCGTCGAAAAAGATCAAAATTGAAAAACCGGCGGCAGCGAAAAACGGCAAACAGCTTTCACCTTCAGCGGCGGCACTTACGATGCACGAGAAGTTCGCCGATCTTTTCGTTATCAGTATGCTGTCTATCTTCCCGATCTATATGACGGACAAGCTGTTCCATATCAGGACGGACCGCCGTCTGTACTTCGTTGTAACGACGTTCGTGATGCTGTTCTTCATTGCGGCGACGTATATATGCGGAATTGACAAGGACAGAAAGCCGACAGGGCTGTTTAAAATGACTGTTCCCGATATCGCGTTCATCTCCTTTACGGTGATAGCACTTATTTCGGCGTGCCTCTCCGAATACGGCGAGGAGGCGTTCACAGGCTCCGAGGGGCGCGACAGCGGCTTCTACCTGATCGCCGTTTATCTGCTCTGTTACCTGCTCTTGTCGAGATACTTCCGGTATAAAGAGGTCGTTTTCACCGTGTTTGCCGTTATGGCAAGCGCTATCTGCTTCCTCGGCGTTCTTCATGAGTTCAGCGTTGATCCCTTCTCCCTTATCAGCGAGATCAAGCAGGAGCAGCAGAAGGACTTTATCTCAACGATAGGCAATATCAATATGTTCTCGGGCTTCGTGTGTGTAGCTTTCCCGGCCTGCTGCGCTCTTGCCGCAACGGCTAAGGATACTCTCTCGACGACCTTTTACTCGGTCACCGTCGGTTTCTGCACGATGGGGCTTCTCGTCGCAAACAGTATGAGCGGTTACTTCGGCGTGACTGCGTTCCTCGCCTTGCTCTTCGTATACTGCTGCGGCAATGCAAAGCGCTTCTTCCATTTCTGGATCATCATTTCGACAATTTTCCTGTCAATGAAGGTGCTGAGACTTATCTCTCTGATTTTCCATGATGAGTTCAAAAACCTCGAGGACGTTTCGCGCTTCCTTGTTTTCGACAAGCTCATATTTATTCCGATCGCCGTTTCCGCTGCAATTACGGTCGGTATGTACTTCGTTTACAAGAAGTTCGGCGAGGAGCACAGCCCGAAGTGGATACAGTTTACGGCGGCAGGCATCGTTACGCTTGCGGCGCTCAGTATTCTCGGCGTGTTCATTTATTTCAGCTTCATAGATAAGGAGACAGACCTCGGAAGCCTCAAGAAGATACTCCGCCTGAACGACCAGTGGGGTACTCACCGCGGTTACGCATGGATCAGAGGCGTTGAGCTGTTCCATTCAAACGGCATCAAGAACATTCTCGTCGGCTCCGGCCCCGATACATTCGGGCAGGTCATTAAAGCCGTTTACAGAGAGGATATGCTCAAGCGCCACGGCAGCGTGTTTGATACGGCGCATAACGAGTTTATCAATTACCTCGTAACGACGGGCGCTCTCGGGCTTATCTCCTACACTACGCTTGTCGTGTCCGTTATTGTCCGCGCGTTCAGGCGTTCGCACTACGATGCGGCATTCATTGTAGTCGTGCTTCCCGTTATCGGCTACATTGCACAGTCCATATTCAGCCTTTCAACGCCGATCATAACTCCGTTCCTGATCGTTTTCCTCGCTGTAACGGAGGCGCACTCCAGAAAATTTGACGCTGAGTGCGCTGAGGCTGTTAAAGAATAATACTCAGGGAGCGCCTCAAACGGGGTGCTCCCTATTTGTAAGGAGACCACAGATTGAGAAGATTGTTGAAATACATGAAGGAATACAAGAAGGAGGCGTTTCTCTCCCCCTTCTTCAAGATGGTAGAGGCTATCTTCGAGCTGTTTGTTCCGCTCGTCGTTGCGAGCATGATAGACAACGGGATAATGCGAGGAGATACGTCTCACGTTCTTCGCATGGCTGCGATAATGCTCTGCCTTGCCGTAGTGGGACTTATAAGCGCGCTGACGGCTCAGTATTTTGCAGCAAAGGCGGCGATCTGCTTTACATCTAAGGTGCGCCGCGCCCTCTTTGAAAAGATACAGACTCTCTCGTACACCGAGCTTGACAGCCTCGGCTCCTCTACGCTCATCACAAGGCTGACGAGCGACCTGAATCAGATGCAGAACGGCGTAAATATGACGCTTCGTCTTTTTCTGCGCTCGCCCTTTATCGTCTTCGGCGCAATGATAATGGCGTTTACGATCGACGCGAGGGCGGCGATGATCTTCGTTGTGACGATAATCCTGCTCTCCGCCGTCGTCTTCGGTATCATGACGATAAGCATTCCGCTATACAAGAAGACGCAGAAGGGGCTTGACGGAATTCTTCTCGCCACACGCGATAATCTTGCCGGAACGCGCGTAATCAGGGCGTTCTGTATGGAGGAAACGGAGATCGCGGACTTCAAGGACAAAAATGCTCTGCTGACGGCGCTTCAGAACTTCACGGGAAGGATATCGGCGCTGATGAATCCGCTGACTCTGCTTATTGTGAACTTTGCCGTCCTTATCCTTATATATACGGGCGGTATCCGGGTGAATTCCGGAAAGATCACGACGGGCGAGGTCGTTGCGCTGTACAACTATATGTCGCAGATCCTCGTTGAGCTTATCAAGCTGGCAAACCTGATCGTAAGCATCACGAAGGCTACGGCGTGCGGCGACCGCGTTGAGGCTATCCTTGAGATAGAACCGTCCGTGACCTCTCCGGTCGAGGAAGTCACGTCAAGGGACAGCGAATACATCATCAAGCTGCGTTCCGTAGGAATGCGCTACAAGGGCGCTGCAAAGGACGCTCTGACAGATATCGATCTCAGCGTAAAAAGAGGACAGACCGTCGGGATAATCGGCGGCACAGGCTCCGGAAAGACGTCGCTCGTAAACGTGATAGCGCGCTTCTACGACGTTTCCGCAGGCGAGGTGCTTCTCAACGGTGTTGATATCAGGGAGTACCCGGAGAAGCAGCTTCGCTCGTTTTTCGGGATCGTTCCGCAGAAATCGGCGCTTTTCAAGGGAACTGTCCGCGACAATCTCCGCTGGGGCAAGCCGGACGCCGACGACAGCGCTATTTTCAAGGCGCTTGACACAGCTCAGGCGCGAGAGTTTATCGAGAAAAAGGAGGGCGTCCTCGACTATGAGATCGAGCAGGGCGGAAAGAATCTCTCCGGCGGTCAAAGGCAGCGTCTGACGATCGCGAGAGCGCTCGTCGGAGAGCCTGAGATACTTATCCTCGACGACAGCTCCTCGGCGCTCGACTACGCGACCGACGCGCGGCTGCGCTCCGCCCTCAGAGCTGACTTTGCAGGGAAAACGGTGTTTATCGTTTCACAGCGCACCTCGTCAATACAGCACGCCGACGTGATCGTCGTACTCGACGACGGAAAGGCCGTCGGGATCGGCACGCACGACGAGCTTCTGAAAACGTGCGGCATTTACAAGGAGATATACGATTCGCAGTTCCGGAAGGAGGCGGCAGAATGAAAAGCAAAAAAAAGACAAGCCAGCGCGAGGCTCTAAGGAAAACGCTAGCTTACGTTGGCAGATACAAGCTGCTGATGCTTCTTTCGATCCTGCTTGCCGCCGGCACTGTCGCCCTGTCGCTTTACGTGCCCATACTCGTGGGGCGCGCGATAGACATGATCGTCGGGAAGGGAAATGTAAACTTTGAGGCTATGCTGCGGATCCTTGCGAAGGCGGCCGTGCTTATCACGCTGACGGCGGCAATGCAGTGGATAATGAATATCATCAACAACAGAGTCTCATTTTTTGTCGTGCGCGATCTGCGAAATGAAGCGTTTGAAAAGCTGCAGTCGCTGCCGCTTTCGTATATAGACTCGCACGTTCACGGCGATATCGTGAGCAGGATAATAGCGGACGTCGATCAGTTCGCGGACGGTCTGCTGATGGGCTTTACGCAGTTCTTTACCGGCGTCGTCACGATACTCGGCACTCTTGTCTTCATGCTGACGCTTGACTACCGCATCACGCTGATCGTAGTTATTCTCACGCCGATCTCGCTCTTTATCGCGCGCGGGATCGCAAAATCGACATACACGTTTTTCAGGGATCAGTCGGAGATACGCGGCGAACAGACGGCGCTGATTGACGAGACAATCGGAAACCAGCGTACCGTCAAGGCATTCTCACACGAGGAACAGTCGATCAGAGACTTTAACGAGATCGACGACAGGCTGACGAAGGCGACAGTGAAGGCGGTCTTCTTTTCGTCTCTGACGAACCCGTCTACGCGCTTTGTGAACAGTCTGATATACGCCGCCGTCGCGCTGTGCGGCGCTGTGGCGATCATTCGCTACGATCTTATTACGGTCGGAGAGCTTACGTGCTTCCTGAGCTACGCAAACCAGTACACAAAGCCGTTCAACGAGATCTCCGGCGTAATTACGGAGCTGCAAAATGCGCTTGCCTGCGCTGCTCGCGTATTTGAGCTTATTGAGGAGGAACCGCAGCTGACGGACGAGGGCGCAAAAGAGATGACGGACGTCAAGGGAAGCATCGCACTGCGCGGCGTATGCTTCTCGTATACGCCGGATACAAAGCTAATCGAGAATTTTGATCTGGAAGCGAAGCCCGGCACGAGGATCGCTATTGTCGGACCGACGGGCTGCGGCAAGACAACGCTGATAAATCTGCTGATGCGCTTCTATGATGTAAACGGCGGCAGCGTCTGCGTTGACGGGAACGACATCAGAGATATCACGCGCGGGAGCCTGAGAAGGAACTACGGTATGGTGCTCCAGGAGACGTGGATCAAGAACGGGACCGTCCGGGAAAATATTGTCATGGGCAAGCCCGACGCGACGGACGAAGAGATCGCGGCAGCCGCGAGGGCGACTCACGCCGACCGGTTTATCGCGCGTCTTCCGGAGGGGTACGACACGATTATCAGCGACGCAAGCTCTCTCTCCCAGGGGCAAAAGCAGCTTCTCTGCATTACGCGCGTGATGCTCTGCCTGCCGCCCATGCTCATACTTGACGAGGCGACGTCCTCGATCGACACACGCACCGAGGCGATCATTCAGTCTTCGTTCGCGCGCATGATGAAGGGGCGCACAAGCTTTATTGTGGCGCACCGCCTTTCGACGATAAGGGAGGCGGACGTGATTCTCGTTATGAAGGACGGCAATATAATCGAGCAGGGCGACCACAAAACGCTTCTCAAAAAGAACGGCTTCTACGCGGAGCTTTACAACAGCCAGTTTGCCGTATGACAAACCGATAAAAGGATAATCAAAACCACCCGCTCAGCGGGTGGTTTGCTCTACCCCTATAAGGGGTTATTACCGGCCAACGCTTGCAAGCGCTCTGAAAGGAATGACTTGCGCAC
>CADAYJ010000055.1 GCA_902792115.1 uncultured Ruminococcus sp.
CAATGACTTTCGCCTATAATAAAGCCGGGCGGAGTTGTCAGCGGATACTATCCGAAGGAATAGTTACCGCGAGGAGGAAAAAAATAAGATGTGCGGCAATAACTTTCGCTTATAATAAAGTCGGACGGAACTGTCAGCGGATACTATCCGCTCACTCACGTATGAAAAATATAAGCGCACTTCCGCTGTGCAGTGTAACGGTAACATCGGCGGAGACGGCCTCATTGCTGATCGTGTACGGATATTCGGCGAAGACCTCGCCGTGATCGAGAGGGTACGACATCCCGGTGTAAGAAAGCACGGCGCGTTTATCGCCGAACGGGAGAACGGAGATCGTCGTTCCCGGCTCGGTATGAAACTCGTTCACGCCGGGCATAAGGAGCGAAATATCGTTGCGCCGGTCTGAAATTACGCCGTGAGCGCCCTTTGAGGCAAGGTAGAGCAAGACAGAGAGATTTGCGAGAGCGTGATCCGTTCTGCCGCCGGTCGCCCCGAGGAGCAAAAAGCTGCGGTATCCCCTTTCAAGCGCGATATCGGCGCAGTGCATGGTGTCTGTGTCAATTTTTCTCGTGAGAAGCGTGACGATCTCCGCTTCGGGGAAAACATCGCGCTGTTTCGCGGAATCGAAGTCGCCGACAACGAGAGACGGGCGGAGACTCGTCTTCGCGATCAGATCGACGCCTCCGTCGGCGCAGACGAGAAAATCGTCTTTATTTACGAGAGCTTCTACAAATTCCGGATCGGTGTCCGGCGAAGCCGAAACGATCACACAGCGTCCTTTGGTTGCTGCCATTTTTTCAGATCCTTTACCTCATCATACATCGCCTTGTAGCTTTCAAAACGCGACGGGGCGATCTTTCCCTGCTCAACCGCCTCTATCACGGCGCAGCCCTTTTCGCAGGTGTGGCTGCACGAGGTAAAGCGGCACAAGCCGAGAAACTCCTCAAACTCGGGGAATGCCTCGGGGAGCTTCTCCTTTTCAATCAGCTCGTAGCGCTCAATATCGAGCGTCGAGAAACCCGGCGTATCGGCAACGTAGCCTCCGTGCAGCTTGTAAAGCTCCACGGATCGAGTCGTGTGGCGTCCTCTGCCGAGCTTTTTGCTGATATCGCCGGTGTCGAGAGAAAGCTCGGGGAAAAGCGTGTTGAGAAGCGACGACTTGCCAACGCCGGAGTTACCGGTCAGAGCCGTTATCTTTCCCGGAAGGAGCGAGAGGATCTCGCTGCTGCCTCTCCCGTCAACGGAAGAAAATTCGATCGCTCTGATCCCTGCCTTGCGGTACACCTCCAGGAGTTCGTCCGGCGAGCTGAGATCGGACTTTGAAAGCACGATCACCGGCTCTATCCCCTTTATCACGGCGGCAGCAGTCATTTTGTCGATAATAAGCGTATTCGGCTGCGGGCTGCACGTCGAGACGACGACGACAAGCGTGTCGATGTTCGCAAGCGGCGGTCTAACGATACTGTTGCGGCGCTCAAGCACCTCGTCAATCGCACAGTAGCCGCTCTGCTGCTCGGAGATGAGTACCTTATCGCCTACGACCGGCTTTATCCCCTTTTTGCGGAAGCTGCCGCGCGCTTTGCACTCATATACTGCATCGGCAGCTTCCACATAGTAGAAGCCGCCGATAGACTTGATTATCATTCCGTTTAATTGTGTGCTGCTCATTCGCCGTCACCATCAAGAGCGGGTTCCACGGAAGCATCCGGCTCGCTTGCGACGGGATTTTCCTCATACTCAGAGCTGCTTTCGCTGTACTCGGAGACAGTTTCGGAATCCGTATCTTCATCGTCGTAATGCTCGGTGTACTCGCTGTCTCTGTCCTCACGCTCGGAATCCGTATCGGTATCTGTTTCCGACTCGGTATCCGTATCGGTTTCGAGAACAAAGTTGTACGATTCAACTACGCTGACCGTGCTGTTCTTGAAGTCGAAGTTATATACTCTGTACGTCTGGTCGTTCAGAGCCACAACTACCGGCAGCGAACCGACCGTACTCATTCGCGTGATCGTAAGCGTATACTGCCTTGCGTACTTCGGTACGATCGGCTTCGTGTAAGACGCATCAACTTCACCGTCGATTATGACCTCAAACTTGACGGAGGAGGCTATATCGGACGGGAGGTCTACCGTCTGTGAGAGCGAAACATTTCTCGGCGGTCCCTCAGAGAGAATGACCGCGACGTTCGTGCCCGGCTCTACCTTAGCGCCGCGAAGCGGATTCTGAGCGACGATCTTATCCTTCGCAACGGTGCTTTCCATATAGGTGTAGCCGTTGTACGTAAGACCTGTTTCGACGATCTTGCTCTGCGCCTCGGAGAGCGTGAGTCCGACGAGGTTCGGAACCTCGACCTTGGATTTGCCTGCCTTCTTGCTGACGTAGATCTTGACGGTCGAGCCGATTGTGACCTTGCTGCCGGACGCCGGGTACGTCTGCTTAACGTAACCCTCCGCCGTCTCGTTGTCGAGAACCATCAGAACCTCGGGAATGAGGTTCGCCGACTTCATTCTCTGGACGGCGTCGTCCTTCGTTCTGCCGTCTACGTTCGGAAGGTTGATCGTTGTTTCCTCACTGTTGACTACGATCTGGATAGTGGAGCCTTCCTTGATCTTCTTCTCGCTCGGCTCGGGATCCTGGCTTATGATCACGTCGAGCGGTTTATCTGCGTCGTAGACGTTCGTAACGTCCCAGCGGAAATTGTATGTCACCTTATCCTTGTTGACGTCGTTGAAATTAAGTCCGATCAGGTTCGGAACGAGAACGTCGGTAGTGGAATTGCTGCTCAGCCCCTTGAAAACGGCAAGCACAAGGAAAACGAGGCAGACGACGGCAAACGCCGCAACTGCGCCGATAACCACCTGAACGGCAGGGTTTGTGCGCGGCTCGTCGTCATCATCAGAGTCGTCCCACTCGTCGGCCGACGATTCGGAGTCGATCTTGCGAACCGTTGTGACCTTCGGCTGAGGGCTTCTCACGGGAGCTTCGTCATAATTGAAATTGAAGCGGATACCGGGATTCTTCTTGACCTTTAGGATATCGCTGTACATCTCCGCAGCGGAATGGTACCGCTTGAGAGGATCCTTCTGCATCGCCTTGATAACGATCTCCTCAAGCCCCTCCGGGATCGCGGGGTTGATCTGACGCGGCGGAACGGGATCGGACTGGAGTTGCATCAGCGCCACGGAAACTGCGTTATCGTCGTCGAATGGCAGCTTGCCTGTGAGCATTTCGTAGAGCATAACGCCGAGAGAATAGAGGTCGCTCTTCGCGTCCGTCGGCTCGCCTCTCGCCTGCTCCGGCGAAACGTAATGAACGGAGCCGATAGCCTTGTTCGTCATTGTCATTGAATTTGTGGTGCTCTTCGAGAAGCGCGCGATGCCGAAGTCCGTGACCTTGATCGTGCCGTCTTCAAGCAGCATGATATTCTGCGGCTTGACGTCGCGGTGAATTATCCCCTTCTCGTGAGCGTGCTGGAGCGCCTTTAGCGTCTGGAGCACAAAATGAACGGCTTCCTTCCAGTTCACGGGACCGTTCTTCTCGATATAGTCCTTCAGCGTGATGCCGTCTATATATTCCATGACGATATACTGGATCCTGTCGCCGAAGCTGACGTCGTA
This sequence comes from uncultured Ruminococcus sp., assembly GCA_902792115.1. Classification (GTDB taxonomy): domain Bacteria; phylum Bacillota; class Clostridia; order Oscillospirales; family Acutalibacteraceae; genus RUG592. The sequence goes on from CADAYJ010000055.1 coordinate 3,618, forward strand.
TACCTTTACGATGTTCGGATGGGACAGAACAGCGATCGCCTTTGACTCGTCTTTAAATCTTCTGATAAACTCATTGTTGCCGAGATACTCGTCTCTCAGGATCTTAATAGCAACGGGAATGTCGTCCTGAATGTCACGGGCGCTGTACACGACGGCCATACCGCCCTCGCCGATGACCTCGCCGATCTCATAACGGCCGTCAAGCCGCTTGCCGACATATTTATCCTCCGCCATCTTTTACTCTCCTTTACACATTTACTCGTTGATAAGGATAGCAACGGTGATGTTATCGCTGCCGCCGCACTCCTTCGCAATGTCTACAAGACCTTGCGCGATCTCTTCCTTTTCTTTAATCGCCCTGACTGCCTCGAGCAGCTCTTCATTGCTGAAATAATTGCTCAGACCGTCGGTACACATAAGCACAATGTCGCCCTTGTTGAAGGGGACTGCGAAATAATCTGTTTCAAGCGTCGGCTCGACTCCGAGCGCGCGCGTTATATAGTTCTTGCTCGGGTGGAACCGCGCTTCCTCCTGCGTGATCTGCCCAAGCTCCACAAGCTGCTGCACGAGGGAATGGTCTGTCGTGATCTGGTCGATCATATCAGACGTGATGCGATAGACGCGGCTGTCCCCCGCGTGGACGATATGGAGCGTTCCGCTGCTGACTACGGCAAGCTCGACGGTCGTTCCCATTCCGCTCAGCGAATCGTCAAAGCAGGACATTTCATACACCTTTGTGTTTGCAGAAACAACTGCCTTTTCCATAAGCTGCTCAAGGTCGCCGTCATTCATATCGGGCTTCAGCTCTTCCGATAATACGCGGCTCATCTCCTTGCACGCTTCGGAGCTTGCGACATTGCCGCCGTTGGCTCCGCCCATGCCGTCGCAGACAGCAGCCCATGCGAGATCGTCGGATACCTTCTCACAAAGGCAAAAATCCTGATTATTTCTGCGCATCAAGCCAACATCAGTCTTATAGTAAATCTGCAAATCTATTCCCCCTTTGCTTTGATATTATGCGTGTATATCAATTATTTATTTCATCGTCACAACGCACAGTGCGCCCTGCGGCGAGCTGCGCTATAACCCCTTAACAAAACAATAATCAATACAACAACCTCAAAACAAAACAAGAGCGAAACGGCAGGCGAAGACATACCATTTCACACATTCCTCCACGTCGTGAGGTCTTTTCTTAAAACTTCAATAACCCAAATCAAAATAACCCAAAACAACCGCCAAACGGCGGAAAAGGGCTGAAGCCCGATACATTGTCGCACTATATATAATACTTCATTTTCTCCGTAATTGCAAGGAGAAAAAGCTGCGTTAAGGAATTTTTTACATTATTGAGCGTTCACGCGAATGATGGAAGAGCGATTTCCGGCATCATTTCTCTTCTGAAGCCTTTCTGCGAAGCTGACCGCAGGAGGCGTTGATGTCCGCCCCAAGTGTCCGGCGAACCGTAGCCGTGATGCCGTACTTTCCGAGAATCCGTATGAACGATTGCTGACGCTCGACGGCGCTTTTGCGGTATCCCGTTCCCTTGACGGGGTTTACCGGGATGAGGTTCACGTGGCACAGCATACCCTTAAGGCGCTGCCCAAGCTCTCTCGCACACTCATCTGAGTCATTCACACCGCTTATCATAGCGTATTCAAATGAGATGCGGCGGTTCGTCGCGCGGACGTAGTGTCGGCACGCCTTTAAAAGCTCGTCGATCGGGTAACGCTTGTTCACAGGCATCGTGCGGCTGCGGATCTCGTCGTTCGGCGCATGAAGAGAGACGGAGAGCGTAAGCTGCAGCTTCTCCTTTTCGAGGTCGTAGATCCTGTCTACAAGACCGCACGTCGAAAGCGATATGTGACGCATACCGATATTGAGGTTGTCCTCCGACGAAACGAGACGCAGAAATTTAAGCACGTTGGCGTAATTGTCGAGAGGCTCTCCCATGCCCATCAGAACGATATTCGAGATGCGGATACCGAGATCCCTCTGAGCGGAGTGTATCTGAGCCAGCATCTCCGACGGCGCAAGGTTGCGGGAAAAGCCGCCCTGCCCCGTGGCGCAGAAGGTACAGCCCATCTTGCAGCCGACCTGTGTCGAAACGCAGATCGTGTAGCCGTGACGGTAATTCATTACGACGGACTCGACCGTTTCTCCGTCACGGAACGAAAACAAATACTTAACTGTTTTATCATAAACCGAAACAAGCTTTTTTTCAATGGTTGCAACAGAGATGTAATAAGTATTACTTAGATTGTTACGCAATTCCTTTGAAATATTTGTCATTTCATCAAAATCGGAAACTCCGTCGGAAAGCCACTTGTAAACCTGCTTTGCACGAAACGCAGGCAGGTCAAGCTCATTTTTGAACTCGTCCGTCAATTCCGGGAGCGAGTACGAGCGAATATCCTTCATAACTTCACCTCATGCTGTAAAGCGCGCAAAGACCTCCTGCCGGCATTGTGCAGGATACGCGCTCCCTTTTGTGCGGTACCGGTTTATCGGAACGCTCAGCTTCTGCAAAATGCGGCAATAAAAAAGCCGTCGGTGCCGTTTGTCTGCGGAAAAAGCGTCAGGCAGTTCGGCTCCTCCTCAACTGTGCGCGAGACGCCCTCCGGAAGGGTGAGCGTCTTCGGGGAAAACTCGGGGTGTGCCTTCAGGAAGCTCGCGGCGTTGTCGTTGTTTTCGCGCCTGTTGAGCGTACACGTTGAGTAAACGAGCGTACCGCCCGGCTTAACGAAGCGTGCGGAGCTTTCGAGGATCGAGAGCTGGATACCGGGCAGCGTATCTACGCCGGGATCGCTCTTGTATCTGATCTCGGGCTTTCGCCGGAGAACGCCTAGACCGGAGCAGGGAACGTCGCAGAGGACTGCGTCCGACATAACAATCGGATCGTCCGAGGCGGCGTCACGGCATTTAACAATGACGTTGCCGATGCCCAGTCGCGAAGCGGACGCAGAGATCAGCCTCAGCTTGTTCTCGTGAATATCGAACGAGAAGACCTCGCCGGAGGGCGTCCTCTGAGCCAGAGTGAGCGTCTTTCCGCCGGGCGCGGCGCAGACGTCGCTGACGGTATCGCCGTCCCTGACGCCGACAAGCTCGCAGCATATCTGCGAGGAAAGATCCTGAACGTGGAAAAGACCTTCCCTGTACGCTTCAAGAGCGGAGATCGCGCCCGTATATTTCATCGAGAGCGCATTCGGAAGCGCAGTTTTTTCCGCTGAAACGCCTTCCTCCGCAAGCAGGGCAATGAGCTTTTCCTGTGTCGTTCTGAGTGTGTTGACGCGAATGAATATCGGCGGACGGCCGGAAAGCGAGGAAAGAACGCCCTCTGCCGCTTCACGCCCGTAATCGGCAAGCCAGAGGGAAACTATCTCATCCGGGCAGGAATACTTCACGGACAGGTACTTTGCGGTATCCTTTTCATCGGGGAGAGGAAAACGATCCTCCGCGCGCGTCACGCTTCTGAGAAGTCCGTTTACAAAGCCGGATGAGCGGTACAGCTTTTCTCTCTTGCAGAGCGAAACGGCCTCGTTTACAGCGGCATTGTCGGGAACCTTGTCCATGAAAACGAGCTGATAAACGGACATACGAAGTATTTCAAGCACTTCCGGCTCGATCTTTTTGAGGCGGACGCTTGAGTGCCTTCTGATTATGTAGTCGAGCGAGATACGGCGCTCGAGGACGCCGTAGAAAATCGCGGAGACAAATGCTTTATCGCGGGAATCAAGGGATTCGTCAGAGAGAACCTCGTCGAGAACGAGATTCGAGTACGCTTCGTCACCCTCGACTCTGAGAAGCGCTTTCAGAATAATATATCGTGTATTTTTCATATTACAACCAATCGGGGATCATCAGATCAATTCGCCCTTGACAGCGCGCTGACCGCGGAAGAAATCGGCGGCAGGCATCTGCTTTTTGCCTTCCATCTGCACAGAGACAAGCTCCACGGCTCCTTCACCGCAGGCGATCACAGCAGGCGAGGTCGAAATAATCTCGCCGGGCTTTCCGGTCTGAGGCGAGAGCTTTGACTCAAAGACTTTCAGCTTCTTCCCCTTGTACTCCGTAAACGCGACAGGCCACGGATTCATGCCGCGGATCTTATTGTGAACGGTCTGCGCGGACTGCGACCAGTCGATCTGCGCCTCCTCCTTAGAGAGAGGCTTTGCGTACGTCGAAGCGGAATCGTCCTGCTTTGTGAATTTTGCAGTTCCGCTTTCTAGAGAAATGAGTGTTTTCACAAGAAGGTCGGGGGCGGCCTGAGCGAGGCGGTCGAAAAGCTCCCCTGCCGTTTCGTCGGGGCATATCTTAGTTTCGAGCGTTTCGATCATATCGCCCGTATCAAGACCGACATCCATTCTCATCGAAGTTATTCCCGTTATTTCCTCGCCCTCGATAACGGCGCGCTGTATCGGCGCTGCTCCTCTGAGCTTCGGAAGAAGCGAGCCGTGGATATTTACGCAGCAAAGGCGCGGAATATCGAGGATCTCTTTCGGAAGGATCTTTCCGTAAGCGATAACGACGATCACGTCCGGCGCAAGGTCGGAGATCTCCTGCGCGACCTCGGGAGAACGCATCGACTCCGGCTGACGCACCTCCAGACCTAGCTTTTCGGCGCAGACCTTGACGTCCGGAGGCGTTAGCACGCGCTTTCTTCCGACAGGCTTGTCGGGCTGCGTGTAGACGGCTTTTACGGTGAATCTGCTGTCGGCGGCGAGCGCCTCGAGCGACGGAACGGCGAAATCCGGCGTTCCCATAAATACGATGTTCATCAGATTCTTCCTTTCAGGTCGTCTCGATCTCATCAGGGCTAAGCATTCTCTCAGCGCGCTCCTTAAAGACGACTCCGTTGAGGTGGTCGATCTCATGACAGAAGGCTCTTGCCTTTAGCGCTTCACCCTTGATCGTAAATTCCTTGCCGTTTCTGTCCTGAGCCTTGACGGTCACGAACATCGGGCGCTCGACAATTCCGTACTGATTCGGGAACGAGAGACAGCCCTCAGCGCCGCACTGCTTTCCGCTGCGGTCAATGATCTCGGGGTTTACAAGCTCGATAAGGCCGCTTTCGTCTCCGACGTCAACGATGCAGACTCTGCGGAGAATACCGACCTGCGGAGCGGCAAGGCCAACGCCCTCGGCGAGCTTAAGCGTCTCCGCCATATCGTCAAGCAGCGTTGCGAGCTTTGCGTCGAATTTTTCTACGGGGCGGCAGACCTTCGTAAGGATCTTGTCGCCGTCCTGAACTATATCTCTCAGTGCCATATTTATGCTTCTCCTTTTTACATGATATGGTCGGGATCGACGTCGGCGAAGACAGACGCTTCGGAGAACCGGCGGTCGCCCGAAAAGCCCACGAGCACCTCCGAAAGCATCCGGCGGAAGCGGCGCGAGTTTTTAAACTTCAGTATAATCTTATAGCGGTACCGGCGGCTGACGCGGTAGACCTCCGCCGGAGACGGGCCGAGTATCCGAACGGGAAGGTCCGGATAGCTCTCCTTTAGTGTATCGCAAAGTCTGCGCAAAAGCTCTGCGGCTGCAGCGCGGCAGACGTCCTCCTTTTCGCTCTGAACGCCGAGCATACAGATGTCCGCGAACGGCGGATAGAGCATGACGCGGCGCAGCTCGATCTCCGAGGCGAAAAAGCTGTCGTAATCCTGCGCTGCGGCTAGGGTGATCAGTGGATTTTCCGGCGTGTAGGTCTGAACTACCGCGACGCCGGGGCGCTGCCCTCTCCCCGACCTTCCGACAACCTGAGTTATCAGTGAAAAGGCTCGCTCATAGCTTCGGAAATCGTCGCCGTACATCGCCTGATCGGCAGAAAGAACGCCTACGAGCGTGACGTTCGGAAAGTCAAGCCCCTTGGCGACCATCTGAGTACCGAGCAGGATATCGTATTTGCCTTCGCGGAAGTCGCCGAGCTTTTTTTCGTGAGCCTGCTTTGCAAGCGTTGAATCAGCGTCGAGGCGAAGTATTCTCGCCTTCGGGAGCAGCTCGGAGAGAGCCTGCTCGGCGCGCTGCGTGCCGCTTCCGACGTATTTAAGGTCACGGCTGCCGCACTTCGGGCATTCGTCCGTGAGCTTCATTGAGAAGCCGCAGTAATGACACATCAATCTGCCGTTATCCGCGTGGTATGTCAAAGAAATGCTGCAGCTCGGGCAGGAGACCGCCTCGCTGCAGTTTTTGCACGTCACGGCTGTGTTGAAGCCGCGGCGGTTAAGAAGGATTATCGACTGCTCACCGCGCTCGAGATTGGACTCAAGTCCTTTCAGCAGCTCTTCTCCGAAGCCCGATGTATTCCCGAGCAGCCTTTCCGAGTTCATATCGGATACAATGACGTCCGGGAGCTTCGCGTCTCCGTAGCGGTTTTTCAGCGTGCAGAGCGTATACACGCCGTTTGATGCGAGGTAGTAGCTCTCAACCGAGGGCGTTGCGCTCGCAAGCAGCAGGAGCGCGTTATGTACGGCGCAGCGCAGCTTTGCAACGTCGCGTGCATGGTAGCGCGGCGTCTGCTCCGATTTGTATGTATACTCCTGTTCCTCGTCCATGATTATAAGGCCGATATCCTCGAAGGGGGCAAACACGGCACTGCGCGTTCCGACGGCGATATTCGCCTTTCCCTTCCGAACACGTTTCCATTCGTCCAGGCGCTCGCCCATCGAGAGACCGCTGTGAAAAACGGCGACCTGCTGGCCGAAACGCGCCTTGAACTGAGCGACGAGCTGCGGCGTGAGCGAGATCTCCGGAACCATCACGATTATACCGCGCCCGGTCTTTACGGCGTGCTCCATCAGCTTCATGAAGACGGACGTTTTACCCGAGCCGGTGACTCCGTACAGAAGCGCTGCGGCTGCCTTGCCGCCGTCGTAGAGCGATTTGAGCGTATCGTAAGCGGCGCTCTGCTCCTCTGTCAGGACTATCCTCCCCGCGCCGTCTGAGGCGGAGGCGTCCGGCGTGCGGAAGACCTCGCGTTTAAACGGCTCGCACACGCCCTTCTTGATAAGCCCGTCGATCACGCCCTTGCCGGCGCCCGTAAAATAGCGCAGCTCCCTCTCGGAGACCTCTCCTGCCTGCGTAAGCAGCTCATAGACCTCTGTCTGGCGCGGCGTGAGCTTCACGCCGTTGTCGTTCGGGATTGCGCGAAGCATCGTTTCAGACGCATCGCGGACACGGCGCAGAGCCTTCTCCGATTTAACAATCACACCGACAGAGATCAGCTCGCAAAGCTCCTTCGTTTCGCAGTCGGTTTCAAGTGCGGCAAACAGCTTGTCCTGAGATATCTCGCGTCCGAAGGGCGGCATAAGCGACAAAAGCTGCTCCTGCCCGGGCGTCAGCGTGATTGAAGGGAAGCCGTCCGAGAGCTTGTAAACGGACGATATCCTGTAATTGATACCGACGGGAAGCATCGCGCGCACTACGTCGTAGCGCGTGCAGTAGCAGCGCTTTGAGAGCGAATCGGACAGTGCCGTC
>CADAYJ010000056.1 GCA_902792115.1 uncultured Ruminococcus sp.
TGGAGACCTCTCGCCGCAGGCGAGAAGCACCGACCGAGGCGGCAGCCGAGACTAAAGATGCAAGCAAGATGAGTGCTCAGTCCGCAGGACGTGATTTAATCAGTGGCTCCTTAACTTCTTTATAAAAAAATGCTCCTTTACAAAAAAAGGAGGTCAACTCTCGCTGACCTCAAATGAATAATACTGTTATAATAATTTCCCTCCAAGCAGAACAGGAGTGCGTAATAGATTAATGTAAGCGTCAAAGTAACCGTTTAGTTTATCTTCATCACAGTATGATTTATTGCCATTCGGTCTGTAACGCATGAAACTGTGTGCGACTCTTGACTGCTTGATTATTAGTCTCCTTTCTTTTGGAATTTTTGTAACAGCACCACGCATTCCACGTGCTGCGTAAAAGGAAACATATCGACAGGCTGTATTCTTCGCACCTTATAGCCGTTTTTCGTCAAGAAAAACAGGTCGCGGGCAAGCGTCTGCGGATCGCACGAGACGTAGACGACCGTCTCGGGACTCAGCTTTACGAGCGATTTGAGAAACGTCATGCTGCAGCCGGCGCGCGGCGGATCGGTGAAAACGACGTCGATGTGCTCGCCGTTTTCGGCGGCGGAGCGCAGATATTCGGCAGCGTCGGACTCAATGTATTCGGCGTTGTCAATGCCGTTGATTTTGGCGTTTTCCCGAGCGTCGCGCACTGCCTCGCCGTTTTGCTCGACGCCGATGATGCTTCCGGAGCCGTCTGACGCACAGATCCCGATCGTACCTATACCGCAGTATGCGTCAAAGATACGCTCGCCGCCGCGAAGTCCTGCAAATTCTATCGCCGTTTTATAGAGCCTCTCCGTCTGCTCCGGGTTGATCTGGTAAAACGAGCGCGGAGAGATGCGAAAACGCTTTCCGAGCAGGACGTCCTCTATGTATCCGCTTCCAAAAAGCACGCGCTGCTCGCGGCCGAGCGTCATTTTCGCGCTGCGGCTGATGTTGAGCACGATCGTCTTGATCTCCGGAAACGCTTCCGTAAGGCGGCGCGTAAGCTCGCTCTCGTGCTTTAAGTCGTCGGCAAAGCAGACGAGCACGACCATGTATTCGCCTGTTGCGTTTGCGCGGCGCACAAGGATATGACGCAAAACACCCTTGCCGCCCTTTTCCGAATAAGGCTCAATGTGAAGCTGCGTGACAATGCGCGCGGCGGTGCTTGCGATCATGTTGGAGCGCGCATCGTTGAGGTAACAGGTGTCCGTCACAGCGATGCCGCCCGTGGCCGATTGGTAAACGCCTGTCACGACGCGCCCGCGCACCCTGCGAACGGCGTACTGCGCCTTGTTGCGGTAGCCGTACGGCTCGTCCATGCCGATGATCTCGCCCACGCGGCAGCAGCGCCCCATCAGCTTTACGATCTTTGCCTGCTTGAATCGCAGCTGCCTTTCGTAGTCCATATTTGTAAGCTGGCACGCGCCGCATTTTTTCTCAACGCCGCACGATCTGTTCGTACCGCTCATTGGACAACCTCGCTTTCGTCTGTTTGTTTGTTTTTTTCACAGTGACTCAAAAAACTGCATATCCGAATAAGAATCCGTGCAGCCAATGCCGGGTAATGGACACTTTTACAGTCTCCTCAAAAACATCGTGGCTTCGGGGAACTTCGTTATCATAGCGAAGGACTCGTTTGAGAAGGTGAAGTATCCGCCGAGAATGATCGTTGCGGCAAAGACGACAGCCGCCACGGCAAGGAACGCCTTGTATTTAGCCGAGCCTATGTGTCTGAGTGACGAGCCGAAATCGAGAATCGCTATGATTCCGACGATCATGATGACGAACGCGATATCGGTCGTGTAGCGGTAGTGAGAACCTGCCTTGCACATATCTATGTACGCCATGAGAATTGCCGAACCGATGAGCGAGAGAAGAACTCTGCGCTTGAATTTTTCCGTCTTAGTGAGCGTGAACGGCAGGAGCGCTATACCCCACGCCGCAGGGTACATCATTATTCCCATCGAGCGGCCGCAGTAGTTGTAGCGCGTGTACGTGTCGAGCGCGTAATCCCTCGGTCTGATGTACGGGAAGGAGCTTAAGTATGAGGGCGGCTGAATGAAGTAGTGGTAAAGCGTCGGCGGAATCATCGAGAGCTTGAAGGTGTTTGCCTTGGCGATGCTAACGGTGAGCTGGTAGTTGAAGCCGAATTCAAACGGGCTGTCAAAGCGCGCGTTGTTGTAAACCATGATGAGCGCTGCGCCGATCACAACGGGAACGCCCACGGACGCGGCGTAGATCGCCTTGTTGCGCATCGTCTCCTTCTTGTCGAGGAATATTTCGAGCGCCGGAATGACAGCGATAAAGCAGTAGAGAAGGAGCGTCGGGCGCGAAGCTGCGATCAGCACGACGGAAATCCCGGCAAGCGCAAGCAGGACGATCCTCCTTTTAAGCTCCTCCGAGAAGTACGCGGAAAAGAGGAAGTAAAGGAACGCCGCCGTTGACGCGACGCCGGACAGCACCGCTATATAATAGAATACGCACTCATTCGCCACGGCGAATATGACGGAGCCGAACAGGACTGTCGGCAGGCCGAGCACCGCGAAGAGCTTTGAGACGTTCCGGCAGAATTTTTTCAGGAACAGCTCATACAGCAGCGAAATGAATATAACGCAGTGCAGGCAGAGTATCGTCGAGGCGAGCAGCGGAGTAGGAGCCTTGCCGGTGAGCAGCTTCACGGGGTAGTATACGGTGAAGATCGGAGCCGCGCCGAAATAGCAGTAGAATTCGCTGTTGTAATACGCTCTGTCCCAGAACGAGCCGTGGAGATCGTTCTTATTGCGCTCGCTTCTGTCATACGGGTTTTCGAGCGCATCGAGCTTCTCCTTGTCGGCAGTCGTATCAAGCGTAAGACGGTGGTTAAGAAAAGCGTCGAACAGTTCGTCGTAAATGTCACTGCTGCCCGAAAGAGAAGAGACGTCCTGCAGCATAGGCACGCCGCTCTCCGTATGGATAACGGTCGCCGAGAACATCACGATAAAGCACATAACGAGAGCACACACACGCACTGCCGCACTGTTGTCGGGATCGAAGCGCTTCTCCCAGAGCCTGAAAACGACGCACGAGATAACAGCCGAGAGAATGATGAACCGAAGCATACTGAACGAAAATCGCGGCGGCGTATTCAGGGAGACGGCCGTTAGCGTCACGTTTTCGTCCGCCGTAATCCTGATCGTGCCGACAGGACCGTACGAGCTGATATTCATCACGGATACGCTGTCCTGTCCGCAGGGAAGCATCTCTGTCGCCTTGTTGTAACTAAAGGCGTCGTCGAAGCGAAAATTGTCGTCGGTAAACGCGACGGTGACATTGGCGTATGAAAGCCTGTTGCCGCCAAACTTCAGGGCGATATTCTTCATCTGCGTATCAACGTCCCTGATCTCCGCCGGTTCCTCCGCCGAGATCCTCACGCTCGCGGAGCCGAATGTATCCGTCATATCGAATTTCTTTTTTTCAGCGCCGCTAAGAATAACGCCGAGTGCTGAAAAATTTGAAATAAAAAGCTCCAGCACAAGAGCGACCGCGAGGACTATACCGAAAGAAGTCCACGAAAGCGCTATGCTTTTCTTTGCAGCAGCTTTTTCTGCTTTTTTCTTTGACTTGCTCATAATAATTCTCCTGATAAGTGTGATAATGTCGGTTTACCAAAAAAATTCCGATACCGTTGTTCGGGTATCGGAATTGTATTTGTTCGCACAAGGCAGACAGCCGTCCGGCGCATTATACCGGCTCTCCGTTGTAGTGGTAGCCGCCCTCACCGTCGTTGTACGTCTGGCCGTCGTCGTAGTTGTAGAAGGAATATCCTCCGGTGAAGTCATTTTCAAACCAGTAGCCATTCGTGCCGGGCGTCTCGCCGCCGGATCTGCGGCTAGATGTAGTATTCTCGCCGTCCGCATTCTCTCCGTCGCCGTTTACACGCCTGTCGTAGTCGGGATTGTAGAAGGAGTCGGAATCCGTCTCGGAGTCCTCTTCCTCCTCGCTGCTTCTGCGGCTGGAGGTGCGTTCGCCCTCTCCAAGCTCGCCGTCCTCGTGCTTATAAATGATCGTTGCGTCCGGGAGCGCGTCAACGAGCATCTGATACTCGTCTCTCGTGATGCCGGTGTCGCTTACGTCGAGGTTAAGCAGGCCGGTGCAGAATGTAAGGTTATCAAAATCAGTGATCTCGTTGCCGGAAACGTCAAGCGTCTCCAGGAAGGTCATTCTCTTGAGGAAGTAGACCTCGGTGACCTTCGTGTTCGCAATGTCGAGCCTTACCATGTTCGTGATGTTTCTGATCGGGCGCACCGAATCGACTCTCGAACCGCTGATATCGAGGTCGCTGAGGTACGTCATTTCCTCCAGTACGGAGATATCGGACAGCTTCGGCATATAGAGCTTCAGCGTTCTGAGGTTCGTAAGGCCGCTGAGGGCGTCAATATTGCGCGCCTTCTCCGTGTCGAGAGCAAGCTCTCTGAGATCTGTCAGCTCGGAGAGCGGGGAAAGATCCTCGCAGCTCGGGCAGTCGATCTTGAGCACCTGCAGCTTCGGCATATACTTGACGGCGCCGAGATTCTTGACGTCGCCGCCCGTTACCATCAGTGAATTGAGGTTTTTGAGCGAGCTTAGCTTGATGATGTCGGAAACGCCGTTATTCGAGATATCGAGCGATTTGAGCTGGATCAGGTCGCTTACGTAGCCGAGATTCTCAAAGCCGCACGCGGAGATAGTCAGGTTGCTTATCTGCGTGAGAGAGCTTAATCCGGAGAAGCTGAGAATTTTGCAGTTGCAGAGCGTCACCGTCTCGAGGTACGGGCAGTCAACGAGCGGCTCGAAGGAGTCGATCGTCGTGTCGCTCAGCTCGATCGTCGTTGCGGCTCTGTTGAAGAAGACGTTTCCGAAGATGAACTCCTCCTTCGCGAGCGGGTTCTCCGCGAGAGGGATATCGCCCGTTGAAGGGAGCGTGCTTACGACCGCGACGGAGGACGTATCCTGCTGCGGCACGGAGCTGCTTTCCTCGCTGCCGCCCTTTTTGCAGGCCGAAAGCGATGTGAGGAGGATCGCGGCACAAAGAACGCAGCTAAAAATCTTATGTGAATTATTCATTTTACACCTCATAAGTCAGGGCGCCGAAACGCCGGTTCGTTTACCACTCGTCGCCGTAGTAAATATCGTCTTCGTCGTACGACGCATCGTCGGGTATACCGTCGCCGTCGTTGTCGATAATATCGTCGGGAATGCCGTCGCCGTCGTTGTCGATGAAGCTCGAAGTGTCGTTCTCAAAGACGCCGAGGTCACCGCCGCGCGAGGTCGTCTCGGAGTCGGTGTCGGAGTCGTCCTTATCGCTGTCGCTGCTCTTCTTCCTGCGGCTGCTCGTCTCGTCGGGAACTCTGTTCAGCTCGTCGTCGGTGATGATATAGCTGCTCGTGACCTTGCAGTCCTTAAGCCAGACGGTGATCTTCACAACGTCCTCGCGCGGAAGACCGCAGTCCGTGATATCGAGCTGCTCGAGATTCTGCAGATCCATAAAGAGCGAAATGTCGCTCGGCGTGATCGCCTTCATTTTAAGGACTTTAAGATTCGTGAGATTCTCAAGGAAGCGAACGTCGCTTATCATATTGCACGAGATATCAAGCTCCTCCAGCTCGGAGAGCGACGAAAGCACCGTACCGTCGGAGATGGAATTGCTGCCGATATTGAGCACCTTTAGGTGATTCATGCTCGCAAGCGGAGCTACCTCAGAGATAAGATTCGACTCCAGGCTGACCGTTTCAAGGCTGCGGCACTGCTCGAGGTCGTCGATGCTGTCGATAAGGTTATTTGAGAAATTGATATTTTTGAGGTTCGGGAGATTCTCGATACCGTTGAGGTTTTTGAGGTTAGCGTTGATGACCGAGAGGCTCTCGAGCGACTTGAGACCGGAGATCGTCCTAAGGTCGGTCATATCGCTTGTACCGATAACGATCGTGCGAAGGTCGTTGAGATTCTCCAGGAACGCGAGATCGTTAAGATTTGACGAAAGCACGCCGAAATACTGGAGATTCGTACATTTTGAAATAAAGTCGAGGTCTTGCTCGGTAAAGTTGACGTCGCCGAGCTGCAGCTCCGTCGTATCCTGCCTGAACGTGACCTTACCTATCTTGTATGTGGGAACGCCGTCCGACGGTGTATCACCCGTTGAAACGTGATCCACAACGGAAGCCGGCTGATCCGCCGTCTCCTCGGGCTGATCCTTGTCCTTGCAGCCGGCAGCCGCACCGAGCACGCCGATCGCAAGCAGCAGGCAGGCTGCTCTCTTGATGTATTTCATCACTTATCTTCCTTTCAGGCGTCTTGCGGCGCTTCACGCGCCCCTCCCATTCGGGGACGCTCGCCGAAGACGTTTATTTGGCTGCGGCGCACACCCCAAGCCGCGCCGCGCGCGTCCGTCAAAAATGACAGTATCGCGCATATCTTTACAAACAATTCTATTATAGTATATTAAAGTGAGTAAATCAAGAGGAAGCGCAAACCTTTCACCATTTGCACAAAAATATTACATTATATTCATACATAAATCATAAATTCAAAAGCGCGTCGTAAGTGCTGCCGCAGCTTGCCTCTTACTTCCACTCCTTCACAAACTCCGTGATAACCTCAGCGGAGGTCTTTGCCGCCTTGTGCGCGAACGTCTTGTAGTCGGTGTGGGAATTATCGTCGCCGCCGTCTGAAATAGCGCGCATGATCGAGCATGGGATCTTGTTGATATAGCACGTCTGCACGACCGCCGCGCCCTCCATCTCGCAGGCGATCGCGGAGAATTTTTCAATTAGGAAATTTTTCTTCTCATTCGTGTTGATAAAGCAGTCGCCCGTTGCGACCGTGCCTGTTTTATATTTTATGCCGAGCTTCTGCGTGACGCTCTCAAGCAGCTTCGTCACGCCTTCATCAGTGGGAATATGCACCATGTCAAGTCCGGAAATAAGACCTAACTCATCGCCGAGAGCCGTTGTGTCCATATCGTGCTGTACGGCGTCACGAGCGATTACGATCTCGCCGATAGTGAGGTCTGCGGAAAGAGCGCCTGCAACTCCGGCATTGATGATAACGTCGGGTGAGAAGCCGAGGATCATCGTCTGCGTACAGATCGCCGCAAACACCTTTCCGACTCCGGCAAGCGCCGCGACGCACCTCTTGCCGGAAAGCTCACCGACTACAAATTTCATTCCGCTAAGCTCTATCGCCGTCTTCTCAGACATGGCGTTCTCGATATTTTCAAGCTCCATCTGCATTGCCACAATTATTCCTACACTAACCTTGTTCATAAACTGATCTCCCCATTTTTATTAATTATAAATTGAAAATGCAAAATTTCGGAACGCTCGCGTTGCTGTAATTTTGCATTAATAAATAAACAGATTATTCAACCTGCTTTTGCAAAAAACGAAAAGAGCACCTGCAAGTTTCAACTGCAAGCGCTCTTACAAGTGCCGATGGCCGGACTCGAACCGGCACGGTATCACTACCGGTGGATTTTGAGTCCACTACGTCTGCCAATTCCATCACATCGGCTTATGGCGGAGAGATGGGGATTCGAACCCCAGATACGGCGGAAACCGTATACATGATTTCCAATCATGCTCCTTCGGCCAGCTCGGACACCTCTCCGTATGCCTCGGCAACGTCATTTATTATAACGCGCCGAGATTGATTTGTCAAGGGTTTTTTGAAAACTTTTTCAGGAAATTTCTCGCGAAGCTGTCGTCTCCTGCGCCGGGCGCCTGCGAAGCGGCTGACTGACCGCTCGGATACGTCCTTCCGGGCTGAGTCGGAGCAGTGCCGCCCTGCGGATTGAAGCCGCCGAGCGAACGCGGTCCCGAAGGACCTGCCGGCTTCTGGAAATTCTCCGTTGTGAACGTCTTGATCGTCTTACCGACGGTGTTCGGCAGGTTGATCGCCGCAATGTTGTTCTTCATCATGAAGCCTGAGATACAGCCGAGCATTTCCTTGCCGACGGCCGGCTCCTTGTCGTCAAGATAAAGAATGATATCGCACGAGCCGCCGATCATTCGCATCGGAACGCTGCCGTATTTCTCGTTCATCTCGGCTTTCAGATCCTCGAACTGGTCGGTCACATTGTTCATGAGCTGACCGTAGAAGATGATCTCTACGTCGTCCTTGACGGGTGAGAGCATTTTTCCGACGAGGTTGTAGCCGTGGAAGAGCGTCGTAAACATATTGTGGCTCGTCTGGTTTACACCGTTGACGAACATCTGAGTGAGCTTTCCGAGCATCTTGTACTGCTCGAAGGGAACCTTCGGCTCCTCGTAAACGGGCTGCTGGCGCTGAACCTGCTGTTGCTGCTGAGCCTGCTGCTGCTGAGCCTGCTGCTGAGCGCCAAGCCTCTGAGAGCGGAGCGTCTCGCGAAGGGACATACGCTGCGACCTCTGCTGCATCTGCGCCTGCGCCTGCTGTATCGGGTTCGGCTCCGGCTCCGGCTCAGGTTCCGGCTCCGGCTCAGGCTCCGGCTCCTCGGGAAGCATCGCGATCGCGCCGAAGCTGTGGGAGATCATAAAGTTTCCGACAGCGCCGAGGCGCTCCTTGACCTTCGGAGCGTCCATACCGCCGATATCAAGCAGAACACTGATATACTTGTCGCTGAAGCGGATACGCGCGTAGCCGAATTTTTCCTCGAACTCGTCCACGAAGCTATCGGCCTGCTCGCGTGAGTCGAAATAAACATTACCGTAAAAATAAAACTCGACGGAGGGAGTGCTCGGCACTCTGACCTTGCCTCTCACCTCGTAGCCGTAAAAAAGCGCCGTGAATGTGACGTCGTCCACCATATCAATACCGGACGCCACGAAAACGTCGCCAAGATCCTTCACTTGCATTACCTTCAACTCCTAATTCCAAAATTGTCTCGCATATCGTAATTGATCAGAAATGAGAATCGAACTACTGATTCACAGAAGGACTCTTAATACTGTTCCAAACTTCATTGTACCATAAAAATATGCTGAAATGATTAATATTTCTTAAATAATTGCGCTGCACGCCGACAAACCGCAAAAGAATTCGCGCCGGAAGTCCGCGAAAGCCTCTCGGGGCAGCACCTCGAAGTGGTGTACCGGAGAAAGAACGCTTTTCGCCGGAGTCCGTAAAAAGGTTGCTGAAACGCCGCTGCATTTCAGGAGATTTTGTGAACTATTACAAAAATCACCGGGCAGATACGTCATAAAGGCGTCATACTGCCTTTGCGCGGTATGCCCTTAGTATATTATACAGAATTTGAAGTCATATTGCAATATTTTATTCAATTTTTCTCAACATATTTTTTCACTTTTTTATGTTGATATTGCCGAAATTATAATTCTCAATAAAAATTATAACGTACTGCAAAAAAATATTGTTATTTACGCCCATTTATGTTATAATGAAAAACAGCGGTTTTTACCGGGATTTTTTTACAAAGGGTGATCAACTATGGCTTTGGTAAAGGGCTTCAAGGGAGTCCGCTTCAACAGCGAAAAAACAGGCGGGATCGGCGGCGTTGTCTGCCCTCCCTACGACATCATCAGCGAGCAGCAGCGGATCGGGTACATCGAGGGCAACGAGTACAACGTGATCCGGCTGGAGCTTCCGAAGGGCAGCGATCCGTACAATGAGGCAGGCGCGCTTTACCGCCGCTGGCTCAGCGAGGGTATTCTCGTTCGCGAGGATAAGGACGCCGTTTACATTTACGAGGAGGAATTCACTGCCTACGGGCAGCGGCACAGCGTTAAGGGCTGCATTGTCCGCGTGAAGATCGAGGAATTCGAGAAGGGCGTTATCCTTCCCCACGAATTCACGCTCTCCAAGGCGAAGGAGGACAGACTCAACCTCATGCGCGCGACGAACTGCAATTTCAGCCAGATCTACGCGCTTTATTCCGACGAGCAGCGCACGACGATCTCCAAACTCGACGAGCTTTCAAAGGGCGCTCCCGACGCAGAGCTTACGGACGGCGACGGCGTAACGCATCGTATGTGGATCGTGACGGACGAGGCTGCCGTCGCTTCCGTCTGCGGAGACTTCACAGACAGAAAGCTGTACATTGCAGACGGCCACCACCGCTACGAGACGGCTCTCAACTACCGCAACGAGCTGCGCGCGAAAGGTCTTGCGAAGGAGGGCGACGCTGCCGACTACCAGATGATGATGCTCGTCAACATGGAGCACCCCGGCCTCGTCGTATTTCCGACGCACCGCATTGTGCGCGACCTTGCTTCCTTTGACGCGCAGGCTGTGAAATCCGCGTGCGCCGAGTATTTCGATATCACCGAGCACGACTCGACCGACGGCATGGAGGAAGAGCTGCGCGCCCTCTGCGGAGAAGGCAAAAAGGCTTACGGGATGTACTGCGGCGGCGGAAAATGGTCGCTGCTCGTGCTGCGCGACGTCGCCGTGATGGACAAGCTGCTTCCGGGGCTGAGCGAAGCGTCACGCCGTCTCGACGTCTCCGTTCTTCACACGCTCGTGCTGGAAAAGCTGATGGGCATCGACGCAGAGAACATGGCGAAGCAGATCAACCTCACGTACGTGAAGCAGATCGGCGAGGCGCTTGCCGCCGTTGACAGCGGCAAGGCGAACTGCGCGTTCCTGCTGAATGCGACGAAGATCAGCGAGATATGCGCCGTCTCCTCCGCGGGAGAAAAGATGCCGCAGAAGTCCACATACTTCTACCCGAAGCTGATTACGGGACTTGTTATGAACGAGCTTTCATAAGCGGATAGTATCCGCTCACAGTTCCGGCGGATAGTATCCGCTCACAGTTCCGCCC
>CADAYJ010000057.1 GCA_902792115.1 uncultured Ruminococcus sp.
TGGTGGAGGTGAGGGGAATCGAACCCCTGTCCGAAAACCCTTTACCAAGGCTTTCTACGAGCGTATTCGCCGTTTTGAGCTTCCCTTGCGCGAGCGCCCGGCGACGGGCTTTCGCGGTCGGTAGCCTTTAGTACACCGGCAGGTCAAAGGCGTGTGCCTGCAGGCGTTCACCACTGATCGACGCCCTTACCCGAGCCGTGGTCCTCTCGGGCAGGACGAGCAGCGCTTAGGCTGCTAATGCAACTGTAGAGTTGTCGTTTGTTTTTAAATTGCGGCTTTTAAAGCGGTTCCGCACCGCTGCTCGCTTACCAAGGCTCAAAGTCCCCGTCGAAGCCTTTACACCCCCGTGTATGAGATCCGCTTGTCAGCGGTTTCTCTCCTTGATAGTGCGCTCTATCTCGCGCTTCGCGCTGCGCTGCGCCATGTCGGCCCGCTTGTCGTAGAGCTTTTTGCCCTTGCACAGACCGATCGACATCTTGACGCGGCTGCCCTTGAAGTAGAGCGAAAGCGGGATTATCGAAACGCCGTCCTGCTTTAGCTGGCCGTACAGACGCATGATCTCGCGCTTGTGCATGAGAAGGCGGCGGACGCGGAGCGGATCCTTGTTGAAGATGTTGCCCTGCTCATACGGGCTGATGTGCATCCCGTTGACGAACATCTCGCCTCCCACGACGGAGCACCAGCTGTCCTTGAGATTCACCCTGCCTGCGCGCACGGATTTAACCTCCGTTCCGCAAAGCTCGATCCCGGCTTCAAAGCTCTCCAGCACGAAATACTCGTGGTGCGCCTTTTTGTTCTGCGCGATCGTTTTTGTGTTTTCCTTCTGCGCCACCGCTCTCACCCCCCGTTTGGCAAATGAAAATTGAAAAATGACAGATCGCAAGGCTCGTCGTGTTGATCTGTACCGGCGATCTGCGGCTCCTGCAATGCCGTGAATAGGCTGTCTCCGAGACCTGCATTATTCGTCAATTTTCTCTCTGTTTTTCTACTACTCCGCCCCCCGGCGCATCTGCGTCGAGGGGCGTTTCTGGTGGAGACTGCTGGACTCGAACCAGTGACCTCTTGCATGTCAAGCAAACGCTCTAACCAGCTGAGCTAAGCCTCCGTATTTAATTGACGTTGCGCAAAGAGCGCTCCGTAAGTCGAGGCGACAGGATTCGAACCTGCGGCATCTTGGTCCCAAACCAAGCACTCTACCAAGCTGAGTTACGCCTCGCGATCCAGAGCTGTCCGTACGACTTAATTATTATAATCCATACAAAATGATTTGTCAAGTGCTTTGTGAAATATTTTTTCCGCTGCGGCGCGAGCCTGCACGTCAATCATTTTTCAATCTGCTTTTTGAAAGAATAATGTTCATGCTCTTTCAGTGCTGTCTGCGCAAATTGCTGCGCTTTTGTGCAGTGCTTTCCGGTCTGTCGGTGCGGTCGCCTGCGGCAGCGTATGCCGCCTAAGACCGTCATTGGGGGTACGATTTGACGCAGGCGCAGAGTTTTTGGCTTTTCGGTAAACTCTGTGCGCGTACTGCGTGTCGGCACGTGCCGACCGTCAAACCGTACCCCCAATTCTCTTGCAATTATAGTCTCAGCCGTTACTGTTCACTTTGCTCCTGGTTGTCGGGAGCGTCCTGCGTTTCCTCGGGAGTCTTCTCTTCTTCGGGCTTCGGCTCCTCCGGCGGATGCTCCATCTCATCCTCCGAACAAGGCTTGAGAATGATCGCCGAGAGCGGAGCGAGCTTTAGCTGCAAATATCCGTCGTGAGTTTTAAGATCGTAGTTGTGATTTCCGCTGCCGCCGAACCTGCTGTCGTCGGAATTAAGCAGCTCGCGCACGGGAGTGTCGTAGCCTACGGCGAGCCAGTATTCCTTTTCATACGGCGAGAAATTGAGCACAACGTAGACCGGCGCGGAGTTGAAGTCCTCGCGGCGGTATGCGTAGATGTTATTCTGCGCGTTTTGCAGGTCGATCCACCGGAAAGCCTGCAGATTGTAGTCCTGCGCGTAAAGCGCCGGCTCGTCAAGATACAGCTTGTTGAGCGCCCTGATGTACTCGTGGAAGCTGTCGTGATTCGGGAACGAAAGCAGATTCCAGCCGAGAGGCTGCTCGTTGTTCCACTCCATGTATTCGGCAAGCTCGTTGCCCATGAAGTTCATTTTCTTGCCCGGGTGCGTCATTTGATATGTGTAGTACGCACGCAGATTGGCGAACTTCTCCTCCTGCGAGCGGCCGTATACCTTCGACATGATCGACGCCTTCTTGTTCGATACGTCGTCGTGCGAGAGCGCCAGCATGAACAGCCCCTGGTTGAAGTAGAACATCGGGTACGTGAGCATCTCGTGACTCTGAGTACGCATACCGTACGGCGTCGAAATGTAGCCGAGGGATTCGTTCGACCAGCCGAAATTCCAGAGGTAGTCGAAGCCGAAGCCTCCGTATATTACGGGCGCCGTCGCCTTTGTGTGGCAAGAAGCGTCCTCCGCGATAAACATAACGTCGGGGTGGTACGCGCCGAGCGTGTACAGCGTGTTTTTCAGGAACCAGACGCCGCAGTCGTACTCGGGTTCATTTGGCGTACCGTCCGGGAAGATCAAGTAAGCGACGGCGTCGAAGCGGATACCGTCGAAGTGGTATTTGTTGATCCAGAAGTTGACCGACGAGCGCATGAAGCTGTGAACGTGCGGCTTTGAGTAATCGAAGCGCTCCGAGCCCCAGGGAGACTCGCGAAGCTGCGGCACCTCGCTCTCGTAGAGGCAGCCGCCGTCAAAAAATGCAAGTCCGTTGGCGTCCGTAGCGAAGTGGACGGGAACGACGTCAAGTATCACACCGATGCCGTTGATGTGGCACGTGTCGATCAGATCCATCAGGTATCGCGGCTCGCCGTAACGGCTCGTCGGCGCAAAATACCCCGTGCCCTGATAGCCCCACGAGCCGTCGAAGGGGTACTCGCACAGCGGCATGAATTCGATATGAGTGTAGCCCATGTCCTTGATGTACGGCACAAGCTGAGTTTTCAGCTCCTCGTAGCGGTAGAGCTTTTCGTCCCCCTCAAAGCCCTCCTTGACCTTCCATGTGCCGAGATGCACCTCGTAGACATTAAGCGGATTGTTGTAGTTTTTCTCGCGCGTCGAGATCCACTCGTCGTCGCGCCAGCCGTAATTGTCGATATCGTAGACGATCGAGGCGGTGTTCGGGCGCACCTCGGTGTAATAACCGAAGGGATCTGTCTTATCCACAGACTCGCCGTCCGATGAGTATATCCTGTATTTATAGTGAACGCCCTCGCCGATGCCCTCGATAAAAATGCTCCACACGCCGAAGAAATCGCGATCCATTGGGATATCCTTCCAGCCGTCAAAGTCGGCGATAAGGCAGACCTTCGACGCGCCGGGAGCATAGACGGAAAAATACACTCCGCCGCCCTCTATATGTGCTCCGAAAAGCTCAAACGAACTGGACTCTACGCCCTTTACATGGTTTTTGATCCTATTGTAATCATACATGGTACGACGCTCCCTTCTCAGTATGGAAAGCGGTTTGATCCGCGAAACGCAGAAAACAGCCTTTAATATTATTATATATCAATAAAAGAAAAATTCAAGTGAATTTTGCGTAATTTGCTTAAAAATTTCGCCTGCTTTTTTGTAAAATTTATTACAATAACACCTAACAGTTATTCGGTTATTCAACATATTTTCACGTTTGAGGTTTAGGGCGTCACCGTGTAAATCACGTCTGCGAACGGAGCATCAAACCTGCTTACGGATTTCGGGCAAATTTAAGGAGCCACTGAATAAATCACGTTCTACGAACTGAGCACTCATCTTGCTTGCATCTTTAGTCTCGGCTGCCGCCTCGGTCGGTGCTTCTGCTTCGCAGAGGTCTCCACCGGAGACCCGCACCGTCATATTGCACTCAACTCCCTTGAAATACGGCAGTATTACTGCGGTCGAGTCAACCAATCTGCCTGAAAATCTGACGGGGCAATATGAGCACTCGCTTTAATCAGTGTCTCCTTAACTCAAATCATTTGAAATACGCCGGTATTCCTGCTGATTTTCGTCCGGTTTTCCGCCAGATGGGACGGCGCAGTTTCGGCGCTCGATTTATTCAGTGCCTCCTCTCGTAAATGACAGTTTAACAGCGCGAACGGCGCTTTTTAAAAAATTCTGCGGATAAAAAGGGTTTTTGAATTTATTTGCGTATATATAATTGTCAGAACAAAAATTACAGCGATCGGCGGCCTGCCTTGTGCGGCTGCGGTCGCGGGAGCAGCAAAAAGGAGGTGTATCGCCATGCCGCTGCCGGATGATTTTTTGAGAGAGCTTCATGACAGGAACGACATCGTTTCCGTCGTCTCTACATACGTGCCGCTCAGGCGGCGGGGCAAAACGGAAGTCGGGCTTTGCCCCTTTCACGGCGAGAAAACACCTTCCTTCACCGTGTATCCCGAAACGGATTCCTTCTACTGCTTCGGCTGCGGAGCCGGCGGAGACGTTATCAGCTTCATCAAACGAATGGAGAACCTCGACTACATCGACGCCGTCCGGCTGATCGCCGAGCGTTCGGGAATGCAGATGCCGGAATACAGCAACGACGCGACGGGGGCGACACGCGACCTCAAGCTGAAAATCCTTGAAGCGAACCGAGAGGCGGCGCGCTTCTACAACGAGACTCTCTCCTCCCCTGCGGGAGCGGAAGGTCTGCGCTACCTGCGCGAGAACAGAAGGCTTTCGGACACGACGATACGCGCCTTCGGGCTTGGCTTCGCTCCAAACAGCCGCAGTGCCCTTACGGATCATCTCGTAGCGAAGGGCTTTCGGCCGAGCGACCTTATCCAGGCTAACCTCACCTTTCAGGACAAGGGCGGCTCATACACCGACCGTTTCCGAAACCGCGTGATGTTCCCGATAATCGACGTGCGCGGCAACGTCATTGCCTTCGGCGGAAGGATAATGACGGACGAAAAGCCGAAGTACCTCAACACCTCGGACACGCTCGTCTTCAAGAAAACGAACAATCTTTTCGCGCTCAACAGAGCAAAGAATTCAAAAGCCGACCGTTTCATTCTCTGCGAGGGGTATATGGACGTGATCGCGCTCTACCAGGCAGGCTTCGACAACGTAGTCGGCGGTCTCGGAACGGCGCTGACGGAGGAGCAGGTCAAGCTGATACGCAAGTACCGCCCGACCGTCGTTCTCTGCTACGACGCCGACGAAGCCGGGCAGAAGGCCGCAATACGTGCGATGAAAATGTTTGACGCGCAGAACGTGAACACATACGTTTTAAAAGTCCCGGACGGAAAGGATCCCGACGAGTACATAAAGCACCACGGCGAAAACGGCTTTATAAAATTCAAGGCGCTGATCGACAGCGCGAGCAACGAGGTCGAATACGTATACGACTCATTAAAGGAGAAATACAACGTGCAGACGGCGGACGGCAAGTCTGCGGCGCTCGTTGAGGCGGCTCATTTTCTCTCGTCGCTCTCAAATCCCGTCAAGCGAGACGTTTACGCCGGAAAGATAAGCGAGGACATGGGCATAAGGCGAGAATCGCTTGAAGCGATAATCAACTCCGATCTTTCCGTGCAGCAGCGGCGAGACAAGGCAGCAGAGCAGCGCAAAGCGCGTGAATTCGTCTCGCAGAGCATAAACATTCGTACTCCGCCGGAACTCAAGGCGAGGTCGGGGCGCTCCGCGAGGGCGGAGGAGGCTCTTACGGCTTACCTCATGGCGCACCCCGAGGAGATCGCCCGCGTTTCAAAGCTGCTGACGCCTGACAGCTTCTCGATGCCGCTGACCTCGCGCCTTTACGGCATTATCACGGAGCGCGCGTCCTCGGGAAAGAGCGTGGATCTTTCGGATCTCTCGGGATCGTTCAGCGACGAGGAAACGACGCACATCGCGAAAATGCTTGCGCGTTACAACGACACGGCTTCCTCGAGCGCTTCGCCGGAGCTGTGCCTCGAATACGCGAATGTGATCCTGGAGGAAAGCAAAAAGAAAAGCTCTCAGGATCTCGCTGCCCGTTCGGACAAGGATATCATGGATTATTTGAATTCGCTGAAAAGCGCGTCAGGCAAACCGCCGTCATAGAAACGGCTTTGATATATATTCTGAAAAAACAAATGCACCGATCAGAAAGGAAAGGAAAATATTATGGCTGTATCAACAACTCCCGATAAGAAAACAATATTAAAGGAGCTAACGGAAAAGGGCAAGCTGAAAGGCAACCTTACGAACAAGGAGATCCTCGACGCAATGGGCGAGATCGACTTTGATCCGGAACAGCTCGAAAAATTCTACGACTCCCTCGAGGCAGCCGGCGTTGACATCATCGACGACTTCGACGAGAATCAGTTTGAAAATATCGAGAGCGAGCTTGCCGCAAGCGGCGAGACGACGTCCTCCGATTCCGGCGACGGCGCGATCGCGATCGACGATCCCGTAAAGGTTTACTTAAAGGAGATCGGCAAGGTTCCTCTTCTTTCGAGCGAGGAGGAAATAGACCTCGCTATCCGCATCAAGGAGGGTGATTCCGCTGCAAAGAAGCGCCTTTCCGAGGCAAATCTCCGTCTCGTTGTAAGCATCGCAAAGCGTTACCTCGGGCGTGGAATGCAGTTCCTCGACCTTATCCAGGAGGGCAACCTCGGTCTCATCAAGGCGGTAGAAAAATTTGACTACACAAAGGGCTTCAAGTTCTCAACATACGCCACATGGTGGATCCGCCAGGCGATCACAAGGGCTATCGCAGACCAGGCGAGAACGATACGTATCCCGGTACATATGGTAGAGACGATAAACAAGGTAAAAAAGGTCTCGTCTCAGCTTCTGCACATCAACGGTCACGAGCCTTCCGCCGAGGAGATCGCGGAGGAGCTTGATATGCCGGTTGACAAGGTGCGCGATATCATGAGAGTCGCTCAGGAGCCTGTTTCGCTCGAAACTCCGATCGGCGAGGAGGAGGATTCTCACCTCGGCGACTTTATCCCCGACGACGACGCTCCCGCTCCGGCAGACGCCGCAAGCCACACAATGCTCAAGGAGCAGCTCGCCGAGGTACTCGACACACTTACTCCGCGCGAGGAAAAAGTGCTTATCCTTCGCTTCGGACTTGAGGACGGACGCTCCAGAACGCTTGAAGAGGTAGGACGGGAGTTCAGAGTTACGAGAGAGCGTATCCGCCAGATCGAGGCAAAGGCGCTGCGCAAGCTGCGCCACCCCACAAGAAGCAAGCGCCTCAAGGATTTTCTCGATTGATCGGCGCAGGCGATCAATGAGCCGGCGCTGCCGCACTGATTGAGAGGCTGATTTTATGAAAAGCTACTCCGACGTTGAAAAGATGCTTGACCGGATCGTAGACGACACTCCGGCAGAGCTTTACCGCGAGCTTTCGGGCGGCGTGATCCTTTCGGAGCAGATCAAGCGCCACCCTCAGAGCATTCCCGGCAGACCGCTTTACATTCTCGGCGAATACCGGAACGATTCCCTCGGGCGCTGCGTCGTTATCTACTACGGCTCGTTCAATCTTGTTTACGGTCATCTTCCGGACGGCGAATTTTACGAAAAGCTGCGCCACACCTTCGCTCACGAGATGCGTCACCACATGGAGCGAAGATCCGGTGTGAAGGATCTCGACAGATTCGATTCACAGCGACTTGAGCGCTACGTCTCCGGTGTCGATATAGCCGAATTTCACGAACCGCCCATAGAGTAATGTTGGGCGATTTGATGTATTTTCGCAAGTTTTGAAACGTGTATTGACATTTGACGAAATTTGTATTATTATCTTCTATGTAGATTTGTATTTTATGGTAAGTGCGGATACTCTCCGCACTTACCCGATTTTTCTCTATACCTGTATTTTTGCAGCCGGCAAAAGAGGGCGGCACATCGGCTGCCCGGCGACCAAGGGGAATATTTCGAGTTTTTTGAGTTTTAAAGAAAAACAGCCCGTCCCGCTGCCACACGGGCGGCGGCGCAGATCTGATTGGAGTGTACCGGATTGGATAAATATGTTATAAATGGCGGTCATAAGCTGCACGGCACTGTAAACATCAGCGGCGCGAAAAACGCTGCCGTTGCTATCATACCTGCTGTCGTTCTTTGCGACGAGCCTTGTATTATTGAAAACCTCCCGAGAATTCGCGACGTTTCCGTTATCCTTGAGATACTGAAGACGATGGGCGCGAAGGTCACGCGCATCGGCGGAGACAGCTCCCGCGTCAAGATAGATCCGCGCGGGATCAAAAGCTGCCGCGTCACCTGCGAAAGACTTGTCGGAGACATGAGAGCGTCGTATTACCTTCTCGGCGCGCTGCTCGGCAAGTTCGGAAGCGCGGTCGTTCCTGCTTCCGGCGGCTGCAGCTTCTGCGACAGACCTATCGACCTGCACATCAAGGCGTTCCGTTCGCTCGGCGCAACGTGCCGCCTTCTCCCGGACAGAGTAGAGCTTTCGAGCGAAAGCCTCAACGGCTGCAACATCGACTTCGACGTCGTCTCGGTCGGCGCAACGATGAACGCTATGCTCGCCGCCGTAAGAGTTCCCGGAAGAACGGTCATTGCAAGAGCCGCAAAGGAGCCGCACGTCGTTGACCTCGCAAACTTCCTCAATTCGATGGGAGCAAACGTCAAGGGCGCCGGTACGGACGTAATCAAGATAAAGGGCGTGGAAAAGCTCCACAGCTGCACATATTCGATCATTCCCGATCAGATCGAAGCCGGCACATATATGACGGCAGTTGCCGCTGCAGGCGGTGACGTAATGATCACGGGCGTTATCCCGGAGCACCTTGAATCAATCACGACGAAGCTGCGCGACACAGGCACGACAGTCGAGGAATTTGACGAAGCTGTCCGCGTCGTCCGCGAAGGTCCTCTTTACAGCTGCAACGTCAAGACGATGCCGCACCCCGGCTTCCCCACCGATATGCAGCCGCAGTTCGTGGCGCTGCTCTCCGCAGCGCAGGGCAAGAGCCGCGTTATGGAATGTGTTTGGGAGACTCGCTTCTCATACGTACCGCAGCTTCGCAAAATGGGCGCCGATATCATCGAAAACGGCAGCACAGCCCACGTTGACGGAAACGGCGGTCTTCACGGCGCAAAGGTAAGAGCGCTCGACCTGCGCGCAGGCGCCGCAATGATCGTTGCCGGTCTCGCCGCAGAGGGTACTACGGAGATCTCCGATATCCGCTACATTGAGAGAGGCTACGAAAAGGTGATCGAGAAGCTCACGGCTCTCGGCGCCGACATCAGAAGAGTGACCTACGTCGAATCGAACGAGGACGTAGATCTGTAAATATTCGATTATCGCACCGCCGCACCATAAGCCGGAAAGGCATTTGGCTACGGCGGTTTTTTACGAAAGGACATGATCCGATGGCAAAAATAGTTCCGCTTTTCAGCGGAAGCTCCGGCAACAGCTACTACGTATCGTGCGGCGGCAGCGGTATTCTGATCGACGCAGGGCGCACCGCGAAGCAGCTCACAAAGGCTCTTGAGGACAACTCGATCGACATTGCAGCTATCGAGGCGATTTTCGTCACGCACGAGCACTCGGACCACGTTAAAGGTCTGCGCGTTTTCGCGAACAGACACAATATCCCCGTATTTATGAGCGAAGGCACAAGGAACGCGCTGATAAGCGGCGGCGCCGTTGACGATAAAACGCGCTGCTGCGTGATACAGAGCGGCGGAGTCGATCTCTCGACGATGCACGTCGATCGCTTCCCCATCTCGCACGACTGCGCCGAGGGCTGCGGCTTCCGCGTCGATATGGGCGACCGCTCCTATGCGCTCGCGACCGACCTCGGCTACGTCTCTGAGGAGGTCGAGAAAGCGCTGCTCGGCTGCGACGCGGTGACGATCGAATCGAACCACGACGTCAATATGCTCCGCATGGGACCGTACCCGTATATCCTGAAACGCAGGATCATGTCGGACAAGGGGCATCTTTCAAACACAACCTGCTCAGAGCTTCTCCCGAAACTCGTCCGCAGCGGCACGAAGCGCTTTATTCTCGCCCACCTCAGCCGCGAGAACAATATGCCGGAGATCGCGTACCAAGAATCGCTCAATGAGCTGAATGCAAACGATATGGAGCTTATGAGCGATTTCACACTGACGGTCGCCCCCGTTGAAACGGACGGAAGCGCGGTGGTGTTCTGATATGATACGAGTCAACGTGATATGCGTCGGCAAGCTGAAGGAGAAATACCTAAAGGACGCCGTCGCCGAATACTCAAAGCGGCTCGGCGCTTTCTGCAAATTCTCCGTGACGGAGCTTGACGAGGAAAAAACGAACGACGATCCGAACGAGGCAGGTATCCGTGCTATTCTCGATGCAGAGGGAAAACGGATCCTGTCAAGGATCGACAAAAGTGACCTCGTGGTCGCGATGTGCATAGAGGGCAGGCAGCTCGCCTCGGAAAAGCTCGCAAGTTACATCTCGGACGCGGCAGTCTCCGGTGTCAGCACGATCGACTTCATAATCGGCGGAAGCTGGGGGCTTTCGGAGGAGGTCAAGAGCCGCGCAAGGCTGCGCCTCTCGATGTCGGAAATGACCTTTCCTCATCAGCTTGCAAGAGTCATGCTCTGCGAGCAGCTTTACCGCGCGTTCTCGATAAACGCCGGAACGAAATACCATAAATAGCCGCACAGTCGAAAAAAGAGACGCTTACGAGCGTCTCTTTTAGTCTGTCGAAAAAGCCAAGGTTATCACATCAGAAAGTTTTTGCCCCGCTTTTTTCAAAAAGCGGGCCGCCGGAGGCATACA
>CADAYJ010000058.1 GCA_902792115.1 uncultured Ruminococcus sp.
GCATGAGCAAAATAGTTTTAGTTAATCGGCTTCTGGCAGGTCGGTAGTTCGTTGTTTCGAGAGCGGCAAAATATTATTATAAGCAAAGTCAAACAGCGGCCGCTGTGATAATTTCTGCGTTTTCGAGAAAACAGGCTGCCGCTTTCACGACAGCCGTGTGTTATTTGTATGACTTGACATTCAGGATTGTCTCGGCTCGGTCGATCTCCTCCTGCGTAGGCGCAACGGCGTCGCGCAGCGTGTAATCAAGTCCGAGCTTCTCCCACGAGGGTACTCCGAACGCATGGTACGGAAGCACCTCGACGCGCTCTACCGTTTTAAGCGACGTGATGAACGCCGCCGTCTCCTCCAGATCCTTTTCGCCGTCCGTGAGGCCGGGTACAAGTACGCGGCGTATCCACATCGGCTTGCCGATTTCGGAGAGAAAGCGCGCCATTTCTTTTATATTGTCGTTCGTCTTGCCTGTGAGCGCGATATGCTCGGCGCGGTCCCACGCCTTGATATCGAGGATCACCAGGTCGGTGAGCTTCATAAGCTCTGAAAAGCGCGAGATCCACGGCTCGCTGCTGTCGAAGGGCTGTCCTGCGGTGTCGATCGCGGTATGAACGCCCTTTTTTTTCGCGAGCGAGAAAAACTCGGTGAGGAAATCAAGCTGGAGAAGCGGTTCGCCGCCGCTTACCGTTATTCCGCCGTTTTCCTTCCAGTACGACTTGAATCGCCACGCCTTATCGAAAAGCTGCCTTGCCGTCCACTGAGAGCCGCCGCCTGCCCACGTTTCCGGGTTATGACAGTAGCGGCAGCGAAGGGCGCAGCCCTGCATAAATACCACAAATCTGACTCCGGGGCCGTCCACGAGGCCGAAGCTCTCCAGCGAATGGACGCTGCCCTTTAGCTCATTCTGAGCGTAGTTGTATGCCATCGAAGCGCCTTACATGATCTTGTGGCACGTACGGGCGATAACATCAAGCTGCTGCTGGCGCGTCAGGTTGATGAACTTGACGGCGTAGCCGGAAACTCTGATGGTAAAGTTTGCGTACTCCTCTTTTTCGGGGTGCTCCATCGCGTCGATCAGCTTCTCCGTGCCGAAAACATTCACATTGAGATGATGCGCGCCCTGGACGAAATATCCGTCGAGCACCTGCACGAGGTTCGTTTTGCGCTCCTCGCCGTCGTGGCCGAGGGCGTCGGGGCTGATCGTCTGCGTATTGGAGATGCCGTCGAGCGCCCATTCATAGGGCAGCTTCGCAACGGAGTTGAGAGAAGCGAGCAAGCCGCTCTTTTCCGCGCCGTAGCTCGGGTTTGCACCCGGCGAGAAAGGCTCTCCGGACTTGCGTCCGTCGGGAAGAGCGCCCGTGTACTTGCCGTAGACCACGTTTGAGGTGATCGTGAGGATAGATGTGCTGTGCTCGGAGTTTCTGTATGTGTGGTATTTTTTGATCTTTGTGAGGAAGGTTCTGAGGAGCCAGAGCGCGATCTCGTCGGCGCGGTCGTCGTCGTTGCCGTAGCGCGGGAAATCGCCCTCGGTCTCGTAATCGACGACAAAGCCCTCGTCGTTGCGGATCGCTTTGACCTTCGCGTACTTGATCGCGCTGAGCGAATCGACGACGTGAGAGAAGCCGGCGATGCCCGTTGCGAAGGTGCGGCGGACGTTCGTGTCGATGAGCGCCATTTCCGCCGCCTCGTAGTAATATTTATCGTGCATATAGTGGATCAGGTTGAGCGCGTTTACGTACACGCCTGCGAGCCAGTCCATCATGAGCAGGTATTTTTCCATGACCTCGTCGTAATCGAGGTATTCCGAGGTGATCGGAGCGTACTTCGGGCCGATCTGCTCGAATGTCATTTCGTCCACGCCGCCGTTGATCGCGTACGTGAGGCACTTCGCGAGGTTCGCTCTCGCGCCGAAGAACTGCATCTCCTTGCCCGTCTGCGTCGCGGAAACGCAGCAGCAGATGGAGTAATCGTCGCCCCACACGGGCTTCATCACGTCGTCGTTCTCGTACTGGATCGAGCTTGTGGAGATGGAGATATGCGCCGCGTACCTTTTGAACGTATCGGGTAGCGCCGGCGAATACAGCACTGTGAGATTCGGCTCGGGTGACGGGCCCATATTTTCGAGCGTATGGAGGAATCGGAAATCGGACTTCGTGACCATTGAGCGGCCGTCCATGCCGATACCGCCGACCTCAAGCGTCGCCCAAACGGGATCGCCGGAGAAGAGCATATTGTATGAAGGGATACGAGCGAAGCGCACCATTCTGAATTTCATAACGAGGTGGTCGATCAGCTCCTGAGCCTCCTGCTCGGTGAGCGTGCCGTTTTCGAGATCCCTCTCGATGTAGATATCGAGGAACGTGGAGATCCTGCCGACGCTCATAGCGGCGCCGTTCTGCGTTTTGATCGCGGAGAGGTAGCCGAAGTAGAGCCACTGGACGGCCTCGCGCGCGTTCGCGGCAGGCTGAGAGATGTCGAAGCCGTAGCTCTGCGCCATCTTTTTCATGTCCTTCAATGCGGCGATCTGCATTGCAAGCTCCTCGCGCTGGCGGATAACATCCTCCGTCATAGTGCCGTTGCCGCAGTTGTAGTGATCGTTCATCTTCTGCTCGATGAGGAAATCGACTCCGTAGAGCGCGACGCGGCGGTAGTCGCCGACGATGCGTCCTCTGCCGTACGTATCGGGAAGACCTGTGATAACGTGGGAGTGGCGGCACTTCATCATTTCCGGAGTATACGCCATGAACACCGCGTCGTTGTGCGTGCGGTGATACTTCGTAAATATCTCGTGAAGCTCGGGGCTTGGCGTGTAGCCGTGAGTGGAGCACGCCTGCTCCGCCATTCTGATTCCGCCGAAGGGCATGAACGCCCTTTTGAGCGGCTTGTCCGTCTGGAGACCAACTATCTTTTCAAGCTCCTTCATGGACTCGCTGATATAGCCGGGCGCGTGTGACGTGAGCGACGAAACGACGTCCGTGTCCATATCGAGGACGCCGCCCTTTTTGCGCTCCTCCTTCTGGAGGCGCTGAAGCTCGCCCCAGAGCTTATCGGTAGCCTCTGTCGCGGGGGCGAGGAAGCTCTCGTCACCGCTGTACGGCTTATAGTTCTTCTGAATGAAGTCTCTCGTATTGACCTCTTCCTGCCAAAGGCGGCCTTCAAAGCCGTCCCATTGAGAAAAATTGATCATTAAAGGATACCTCCCAAGCGGTCATGTCAAATGCTGCAAAAGCAGCGCACAGAATAAGAATTTTTCGGGCAAAACCACAATATATAGTCATTTCAAGGCAGAACAGCAATATATCTGCCGCTGCCGACACATATTATAATAACACTTTTTCCGGAAAAATCAAGAGTAATTTTTATTTTATCAAGATAATCTCGAAAATGTAACGAATAAGCGACGCCATTCCTTGGGCGCGCACCCTCGGAATGGCGGTGTTATCCTGAACGTGTCCGGACGCTGTATCAGAACGCGGTCTTCTCAGAGAGGTAATCGACGAGCTTGTCGATCGCGACTCTCTCCTGCTGCATCGTGTCTCTGTCGCGGACTGTAACGCAGTGGTCGTCTCTCGAATCGAAATCGTATGTAACGCAGAACGGCGTGCCGATCTCGTCCTCGCGGCGGTAGCGCTTGCCGATCGAGCCTGTGTCGTCGAAGTCCGTCATAAAGCTCTTGGAGAGCATATCGAAGACCTCGCCTGCCTCCTCGGAGAGTTTTTTCGACAGCGGAAGAACGGCTGCCTTGAACGGCGCGAGAGCCGGGTGCAGATGCAGAACAACTCTTGTATCCTTCTCGTCGATGACCTCCTCGTCGTACGCCTCCGTGAGGATAGCGAGGAAGAGGCGCTCAACGCCGAGAGACGGCTCAATAACGTACGGCACATAGCGCTCGTTCGTCTCGGGATCGAGGTAATCGAGCTTCTTGCCGCTCGTGTTGATGTGCTGTGTGAGGTCGTAGTCCGTTCTGTCGGCAACGCCCCAAAGCTCACCCCAGCCGAACGGGAAAAGGTACTCGAAGTCGGTAGTCGCCTTTGAGTAGAAGCAAAGCTCCTCCTTGTCGTGGTCGCGCAGGCGAAGATTTTCGGGCTTGATATTGAGGGAATAGAGCCAGTCGCGGCAGAAAGCTCTCCAGTAGTCGAACCACTCGAGGTCTGTGCCGGGCTTGCAGAAGAATTCAAGCTCCATCTGCTCAAACTCGCGGACGCGGAAGATGAAGTTGCCGGGGGTGATCTCGTTTCTGAACGACTTGCCGATCTGAGCGACGCCGAACGGGACCTTCTTTCTCGTCGTTCTCTGGATATTCGAGAAGTTTACAAAGATACCCTGAGCCGTCTCCGGGCGGAGATACAGCTCGTTCTTCGTGTCCTCCGTAACGCCCTGGAACGTCTTGAACATGAGGTTGAACTGGCGGATATCGGTGAAATCATGCTTGCCGCAGTTCGGGCACGGAATGCTCTTCTCCTTGATGTAGTCCATCATCTGCTCGTTTGACCAGCCTGCGACGTTCGTGCCGTCAAAATCCTCAATGAGGTTATCGGCGCGGTGGCGCGTCTTGCAGGCGCGGCAGTCCATCAGCGGATCGGAGAATCCGCCGAGGTGACCGGAAGCCACCCACGTCTGCGGATTCATGAGTATAGCGGAATCGAGGCCGACGTTCAGCTTGTTCTCCTGAACGAACTTCTTGAGCCACGCCGCCTTTATATTGTTTTTAAGCTGCATACCGAGCGGACCGTAATCCCATGTATTGGCGAGGCCGCCGTAGATCTCGCTGCCCGGATACACGAAGCCTCTGCCCTTGCACAGAGCAACGATTTTTTCCATTGTCTTTTCGGTGTTGTTCATTGTAATTTCCTCCTGAACACATTCTTTTCCCAATTATCTGGCACCTGATAACAGAATTATCTGATCTTATTCCGAAGGGGGGTGCAGTAAGCGACCGGAAATCCCTCTGCATAAGCCGCAGAGCTTTCATCAGCAAGTATTCTCTACCAAAGGTATTTAATCACCGCAGCCGCACCGCCGCCGCTGCCAATGATATAATTCTATCACCGTTTTGCTTTTTTGGCAATACCTTTTTTCAGGCGTGCGCCCGAATCAGTTCGGCGGAGCGTTACGTGATTTGAATATCTGTCTCCGCGCCCGATACTGCCCACTGATATTACACACCGGGCTGCTGCCACACGCAGGGGGATTGGCTTCCGAACGCTACCTCGTCCGGGGAATCGCTGTGCGGCGCGATTATCTTCTCCGCCCAGACCATGTCGTACCAGCGGCCGAATTTTCGTCCGCAGCGCCTGAAAACGCCGACGCTGCGAAAGCCCATATGCTCATGAAAATCGAGGCTGTTGTGCGTGAGGTACTCGTCGTCCGTTTCCGGCACGCCGATGCAGGCGTAGACGTTCGTTATCCCCATTCTGACGAGGCGCTTTTCAAGCTCGCCGTAGAGCAGTTTCCCGGCGCCTGTCCTCGTATACGACTTGTCAAGATATATCGTAAGCTCCGCCGACCGGTCGTATGCTCTGCGCCCGACGAACGGGTGAGCGCACGCATAGCCGATGATTTCGCCGCCGCGCTCTGCCGCAAGATACGGATAACGCGCAGCCGTTTCGCGCATACGGCTCTGAAACTGCGCGATCGTGGGCGGCTCGTACTCGAACGAGACAGCCGTTTCGGTGACGTAGTATGAATATATTTCAAGGAAGCGCGCCGCGTCCTGCGGCAAAGCGTCTCTGATCGTCGTTTCCATAAGTTGATTCTCCTTTCAGCTTCCGGCAGACGAGCGGAGAACGGCCTCGGCGCAGCGTATGCCGTCTGCCGCCGCAGACATTATTCCTCCGGCGTAGCCTGCTCCCTCGCCGCACGGGTATACGCCCTTCGCCGTGAGCGATTCGAGCGTTTCGCCGCGCAGGATACGGACGGGGCTGCTCGAGCGCGTTTCGGCGCCCGTAATAACGGCGTCGGGAGCGTCGAAGCCTCTGAGCTTTCTGCCGAGCAGAGGCAGCGCGCCGCGCAGACTCTCCGTGACGAAGCCGGGCAGATATTCCTCCGCCTTAGCGAACGTGACTCCGGGGCGGTACGTCGGAACGACGCTGCCGAAGGAGACAGTCGGGCGCCCTGCGAGAAAATCCCCGACGCGCTGCGCCGGCGCCCTGTAATCTCCGCCGCCGGCTATGAACGCCGCTTTTTCGATCCTGCGCTGCAGCTCTACCCCGGCGAGCGGAGAGCTGCTGCCGAAGTCCTCCGGGGAAACGCCGACGAGAAGCGCGCTGTTTGCGTTTGCACCGTCGCGCGCAAATTCGCTCATGCCGTTCGTGACGACCGTTCCGCTCTCGCTCGCCGCCGCGACGACGTATCCGCCGGGGCACATACAGAACGTGTAGACTCCGCGTCCGCTGCCGAGGTGGACGTTCAGCTTGTAATCGGCAGCGCCGAGGTGTTCGTCACGGTAAAATCCGCCGTACTGCGCCCGGTTGATCTCCTCCTGGAGCTGCTCGATACGCACACCGACGGAGAACGGCTTCGCCTCCATCGCAAAGCCCTTTTCACAGAGCATCGCAAACGTATCACGCGCACTGTGACCAAGCGCAAGGATAACGTGGCGCGTCTCGATCGTGCTGCGTTTGCCGCCGTGCTCGACCTCGACAGACGTCACGCAGCCGCCGGAGATATCGGCTCCGCAGAGTCTTGAGGAAAAACGCACCTCGCCTCCGAGCGAGACGATCTCCTCCCTTATCGCCCTGACGGTCGGCTTGAGGCGGTCGGTGCCGATATGAGGCTTCGCGTTATAGAGTATCTCGCGCGGTGCGCCGTGAGCGACGAACTCCTCCAGGATAAACCGCGCGCGCGGATCCTTCGTGCCGGTGTTGAGCTTGCCGTCGGAGAACGCTCCTGCGCCCCCCTCGCCGAACTGGACGTTGCTCTGCTCGTCGAGAGCGCCGCCGCTCCAGAAAAGCCGGACGTCGCGCGTGCGTTCGTCAACGCTTTTGCCGCGCTCAATGACGATCGGGCGCTGACCTGCCCTCGCGAGGATAAGCGCCGCGAACAGCCCGGCAGGCCCTGCTCCGACGACTACGGGGCGAAGCGGCAGAATCTTTGATTCCGGCAGCTCGTATGTATACGGCGTCACCTTCGCCGCCTTGTTCGGCTTGCACCGGCGCAGAACGGAATCCTCGTTCACCTTGAGGCAAACGTCTAACGACGCAGAAAATACGACGCTGTCTCTGCGGCGTGCGTCAACGCTGCGGCGGAAAAGCTCTGCCGAGGCGATCTTTGAAACGTCCGTTTTGAGCGCCTTTGCGGCAAGCGCTGCGAGCGTACTGTCGTCGTAGTCGAGAGGGAGCTTCACCTCATTTATCCTTATCATGCTTTTTAACCTCCGATTTCGCGGCGTGAGCGCCTGCCGTGATCCCGCCGGCAAACGCGAAGTGCAGGTTGTAGCCGCCGCACAAGCCGTCCGCGTCGAGCGCCTCGCCGATGATGTACAAGCCGCCGAAGCGCAGCGACTTCATATTCCTGTCGATCTCCGAAAGCGGAATGCCGCCTGCCGTGACCTGCGCCGAATCGAACCGTGAGGGCGCGCCCGGCGTAAAGACGGCATTTTTCGCATACTGCGCCGCCGCCCCGATCTGCGCCGCGGAGAGAGACGAGAGCGTTTCTCCGTTCGTCGGTATGCCGCATTTTTTCATAATGTACACGCCGAGCTTCCTGTTGAGAACACCTGCGAAGAGCGCGTCGGACGGCGCGTCCGGCAGGCTGCGGCATTTTTTCGCAAGAAGCTCTTCA
The DNA here is from genome assembly GCA_902792115.1 of uncultured Ruminococcus sp. GTDB lineage: Bacteria > Bacillota > Clostridia > Oscillospirales > Acutalibacteraceae > RUG592. The sequence continues at coordinate 7,777 of CADAYJ010000058.1, forward strand.
AGTCCGCCTGCGGAGATGTCCGGCACAAGGTCGGCGACAATCCGAACGCTTTCGCAGCGCCTTCCGTTCACCGTACCGAGCGCCAGAAACTCGTTTACGAGGCGCGAAAGCTGAAAAACGCAGACGCCGGAGACCGTCTTGTCGTTGAGCTGAAGCTCGCCGTACTCGCACGCTGCTGTTTTCCCGTCGGCGACGAGCGAGACTCGTGCGGCAGCGCGCACACCCTTGACGGACGGAAGCAGCCTGTCTGACGCAAAGACGGGCGCGAGACTCGGAAAGACAGGCTCGCACGGCAGCGAGAGGTCGCGGGCGAAGCGGTAGGACGAGCCGTCGGAGCCGAGCGCGGCCGAAGCCTGTCCACCGGACGCGAGGATCAGTGTTTTCGCGAAAAACGTCTTATCGTCCGCTTCAAGGAGGTAGCCGCCGTTTTCCCTGCGTATCCTCCCGACGCGGCAGCCGCAGAAGACGCGGCAGCCCGTGCGCCCGAGCCAGAGCGTCAGAACGTCGAGGACGGACGCCGCCTGATTGGAGCAAGGGTAGACTCTCCCCTCGGAGTCGGCGCGGCAGAGAAGGCCGAGCGATTCAAAGGACGAGATCAGGCGCTCCGGCGTGACGCGCGAAAGCATACGGCGCATGAAGGGGCGCGCAGAGACGTTGTAGAATTCCTCGCTCATGTTCATATTCGTGAGGTTGCAGCGTCCGCTGCCCGTGGCGAGCAGCTTGCGCCCGAGCTTCTGCTCCTTCTCGATCAGTGCGAACGACGCGCCGCCCGCTCTTCTTCCGAATGCGACGGCGGCGGCGAGCCCTGCCGCTCCGCCGCCGATAATTATCGTATCAAAATCAAGTACATTTGAGTTCATTGTCACCACTTCCCTATCAAAGGAACGTCGAAACGAGGTACGGGATACCGTACGAAACTATACACATAATTACAGTCGCCATAACGATTCCGCCGAGGATCGAAAGGCTCGCGTCCTTTAGCTTGAAGTGAAAGAGCGCCGCAACGAGCGAGCCGGTCCACGCGCCCGTTCCGGGGAGCGGAATACCGACGAACAGGAGCAGACCGAGGTTTTTGTGCTTCATGATCTTCTCCGCGTTCTTCTCCGCCTTTTCCTCGAGGCGGTTAATCATTTTGACGAACCTCGTGTTTTTAAGCCACTCAAAGATCTTCTCGATAAAGAGCAGGATAAACGGTATCGGAAGGATATTTCCGGCGATACAGATCGGGATCGCCTTCCACATATCGACATGGAGGATCGAAGCCGCGATGAGTCCGCCTCTCAGCTCCAGTATCGGAAAAAGCGAGATGATAAAGATGATAAGCTCCGACGGAATGCCGCCGAGTGCGTCGATCAGCGTCTGCACAAGATGTTCCAATGTATATACCTCCGTTTTCTGCCGGCGCGTTTCTGCCGTGCGGATCTGTAATTATTTTAATTGAGCTTCTTTATTATATCGTAACTTAAAAGTATTGACAATACCTATTTTTGCATTTATCATTAATTTGTCGGAATACTCACATAAGGAGACGGCAGGTAAGGAGAATATGTTAAAAATGAAAAAACGCATTTTGCTCGCAGTCACGATCGCGATAACGGCGGTCATATTCATACATTCGTCGATGGACGCGGCAGCGTCGTCGGAGGAAAGCGGCTTTATCCTGCGGCTCTTCGAGCGCTTCGCGCAGCTCATCGGCCGCCCCGGACTTTTCACCGACCACATCATCAGGAAGCTCGCGCACTTTACGGAATTCGCCGTTTTCGGCTTCTTCCTCTCGTGGACGGTTCGCGAATACGCCGGCGGCTTCAAGGGGCAGATCTTCAAGGTGCTGTTCTTCCAGCTGAGCGTACCTGTCACGGACGAGACGATACAGTATTTCTCGCTCGGCAGGAGCGCCGAGGTGAAGGACGTGCTTCTCGATTTCAGCGGCGCCGTATTCGGCTTTCTCGTGATCGCGGCGCTGTCGGCGCTCGCCGGAAAAATCGCTGCAAAGCGCGGCGGCAAAGCAGCAAAATAGCGAAATCCGAGTTTACAAAATTTGCAATTTATATTTTTCCGAAACGGTCATATACTACTATTGCGGACGGCGAAGAAAAACGCCGTGCAGGCAGCCCGGCGGCCGCCTGCGAACAGACCGCAGGCTCTCCGAAGGCGGACGAAAAACGCCCCTCGGGAGCGTATAAAAGGAGGAGCCTCCCGACGGGGACTGCCTTGACGGAAGCTGTCTCCTTTTATCAGAAGGCAGGTCAATTACGGCCGCGCCCTACGAAAGTATATGAAAGGAGAAAGAAAAAATGTCTTCCAACAACAACAACAAGCTCAACGTACCCGAAGCAAGAGAAGCTATGGATCGTTTTAAGATGGAGTGCGCCAATGAAGTCGGCGTAAACCTCAAGGACGGCTACAACGGCGACATCACATCGAGACAGGCAGGTTCTGTCGGCGGCCAGATGGTCAAGAAGATGATTGAGAGCTACGAGCAGTCCATGAAGTAATCAGACACACGAATTTTTCGGCGCTTATCTCCGGCAGATCGGAGATAAGCGCCGTTTTTTTGATATAAGCGCACACTCAAAATAACTCTTGTCTTTGAAACACGGGAACACAGCAAATACGGGGGGGCAGGCGAGCGCCTGCAGGCAGTTCCGGTGGTACATCTGACAAATCCGCCATTCCATCTCCGCGTCTGCGAATACTCACAATACCGTGGGCAAGCGCACACTCAAAATAACTCTTGTCTTTGAAACACGGGAACACAGCGAATACGGGGGCACTAAGAGCGCACACTCAACCCGGCTCTTATTTTTTAAATACGAGAATACAGCAAACACGCGAGCCTTGCGAGCGCACACTCCAACAAGCCCTCTTCAATAAAGTTTGGACAGCAGCT
>CADAYJ010000059.1:0-3489 GCA_902792115.1 uncultured Ruminococcus sp.
AGACCACCCGCTGAGCGGGTGGTCCTGATTTTTATTCTTAGGAGGTTATAGTATGAAGAAAAGGTGTATTTTAGCAGGGCTGTTAGCAATTACGATGATTCTTTCCGGATGTGGCAGTCAGGCGGCAGTTGACAGATCTGAAACAAACGGTTCAAGTGAAATTTCGAGTGTAGCGCAGACACCTACGGTTACTCAAGATGTTAGCAGTGAAGAAGCCGTTTCAAGTGAAGAAGCTGCAAGCTCTGAGGTAGTTTCAAGTGAGGTTTCAAGCAGCGAAGTGTCTTCTACAACAACGCTTACAAAGGTAGAGGAAGCAGCAAGTTCCGATGAAGAAAAAGAGCCTGAGGTTGTTTTTGAAACAGTTAATGCCGGTGATAAGATCACAACGGAAGATGTTGAAATGACAATAGCTTCGGCTTCTGAAAATAAGAAAATAGAAAACCCCAATACTACAGCTTATTATGCGACCTATAAAGATGCTGGTGATAATGAAACCTTTATCTATTTTACAGGTACGGTAAAAAATATCGGTTCAAGCGCAATTGATCTTGATGATATGAGGATTGATGTCCTTATTGATGATAAGTATGAGTATTATGGGTATATTTGCGCTCAGGATCCTGATGACGGAGATATAAGCTCTTTAGCAACATATCTTAAACCTTTTGAATCTACGGTTTATTATATTTATGTTTCTGTTCCCGATGAATTGATTTCTTCTTACAAAACTTGTAAAATTGATTTTGGTTTTAAAAAAGGCTTTTCAAGAGTTAGTCCTATTTTAGATACGTGGGAGTCTTGCGATTACCGTTATACTATCACTATTGCAAAATAATTGTTCATACTTCATGATAAAAGAACATTCCTTTTAAAATACCCATAGACCTTTTATCCCTTGGTTTTCGCTGGGGGATAATTTCATTTGACACCCCTCCTGTAATATGATAAAATCATTTATGGTTGGGAGGTTATTATAATGAAAACTTTCTCGTTTGTTTATATGATCGCGGTACCGTATCTGCTGCTCGGCGCCGTCGTCGGGATAGTTAATCTGTCGGGCGACACTATCGGCAAGGGCACTCTGATAGCGGCGCTTGCGGCTGTTGTGCTGCTGTGTATGATCGCCGTCGCGGCGTGTATAATGCACAATACAGCGGCGATCTTTTCGCTCGATCCCGAAACGGCGGCGCTGCAAAACCTTATAATAAAGCTCTCGTATCTTCCGGCGCACCTTCTGATGGCGCTGATTACTCTGGGCATGATGAATCCGTTCCTGCTTCTCGCAAGCTGGATACCGCTGTTTCTCTCGTGGTGCATGATCGCGTATTCGGGCTTCGGGAATATAGGCGCTTGCGTGAATATGCTGCGGCGAGGAAAATGCAGCGTTAAAATGTCTGTGCTGCTCGGCGTGCTGTCATTCTGCTTTTTCGGAGACATAATAGGTGCAGCAGTGCAGACGGTGAAGAGCAAATAGTTTTCAGTCAGATCCGCTTCGGGGGTATGTAAATGAAGAAAAATCACAAGGGAATGATCGTCGTATGCGCTGTGCTGGCGGTCGCCTTTATCACATATTTTGTTTTGAATATCGTATTCAGCCCGTATTGGAACAGCGTTTATGCGCCCACCGGCTACCTCAGCTTTGCTTCAATGAGGAATGCGGAGTCGGACGGCGAAACGGTCACGAACAAGCAGGCGTGCGAGGATATCGACTACATTATCAAGCGCCTTAACCGGGTTCATCCGGCGTGTATCGACGGCGTTCCCGAAAATGTTGCGGCGCGCGCCGAGGCGGAGAAGGCGGCTTTCGGCGAGACGGTCTCGCAGTATGAGATGTGGCGTGCGTGCGCGCGCGTCCTCCATGAGCTTTGCGACGCGCACTGCATCGCTGCTCCGTCGTTTCCGTACAACTATCTGAGCGGTTATTCCGATATGCTCGGCAATGGATACGAGCTTGTTTCGGTCAACGGTGCTTCTATCGAGGATATTTTCCGCGAAAACTCCGGTCTGATCTCATACGAGCTTGAACCGTGGGGAATGAGTACGATCGAGGGACTTGCCGGCACGAAAGAAGGTCTGAAATATCTGGGAATATACTCGGACGAGCTTCAATATACATTTGCCTCGCCTGACGGAGAAACTGAGACCTTGACTTTTACCGCGAACGATTTCTATAATCTCCAAGCCTCCGGTACGGCAGAGGAGACCTCCGACGTGCCGTACCGCGGCGAAATCGACAAGAAGGACAACACGGCGATCCTTACGCTCGAAAGCTGCGTTTACGATATGGATTTCAGAGAATTTCTTTACGAATTTTTTCTCGATATCCGCGACGCAGGCGTTGAGAACCTGATCGTTGACCTCAGAGGAAACGGCGGCGGAAGCTCTCAGGTACTCGACGAACTTCTCATTTACCTCGATCACGATAAATTCATCGCGCCCGGCGGCGAGTGGCGGCTCGGACCGTATATGATGAAATGGGAGTCCGAGGAAGTGAAGGTCACGCACCTCGACGACGTTACGGTCTTCACAGGAGAGCTTTACGTGCTGACGTCGCACGATTCGTTCAGCTCTTCAACTCTCATAGCCGAAACGCTTTCGGACAATGGTTTTGCGAAGATCGTTGGCGAGCCGTGCGGAAATATGCCTGAGGGCTATGGAGAGATCGTTATTTTCCAGACGCCGAACGCGGCTGTGACGTTCCAGCTTTCGACAAAGAAATTCCTGCGTATCGACAGCTCGAAGGCAGATCAGCCGCTGATCCCCGATATCGAATGCAAGGGCAGCGAGGCGCTTGATAAGGCGCTTGAGGACATAAGAAAATAAGCGAAAAAAAGCACCGTCTCATCGCGGTGCTTTCTGTTTATATGCAAAGGCTGCAAGATTCGCCGTTGATCTATTCCTTCGTTTTCAGCACTTTTGCAAGCACTGCGGATACTCCTGCCGCTGCGATAACGGCTGCTGTTGAGGCTATGAACACCCTGTTTGACGAGGCGGAGGGCTTCGGCGTTTGAGAGGCGGCGGAGGATATCTCCGATGAAGACGCCGCGCTCGGTGAAGAGAGGGAGGAGCTTTCCTCTGCCGAGGATATCTCGGAAGTTCCCGACGTCTGCCCGATCGACGAGACTGATCCGGACGCGCTCGCGGAGGATGAAGCCTTGGATGACGCCTTAGACGACGCTGCCGAGGACGCAGCCGAGGTGCTGCCGGAGGCGGCTCTTGATGTCGTGCGTGACGGAGCGTGCGTTGTGCCTCGGGAGGAAGCGCGGACGTTTTCCTCGTCGGGATCGACAGGATCATCGGAATTTACGAGCTGAGAGCGGATAACCTCAATGTGCCTGATCGAGCTTGTTTGTTCGGAGCTTCTTTCGGAGGCTTTTTGGCTCGGAGCGGCTTCGCGGCTCTCGCTTTCGCTTTCGGGGCGTGAGTCTTCGGAGGATACGGGATCGCTGCTCTCTGATTTTTCGGATACGTTCTCGCTTTCGGGCGGCT
>CADAYJ010000059.1:3494-14613 GCA_902792115.1 uncultured Ruminococcus sp.
GGCGGCTCGGAATCGTCGTCGCTGCCCGTTTCAAGTATCTCTGTTTTCACCTGCACCAGCTTTGTGGAGCGCTGCTGAAGGTCGTCGCCGAAGACCTCGCTGCACGTGAACGAGAGGGCGGCGTCTTCAAGCGTGCATTTTTTTCTGACGGTGAACGTCTCGGCGAAGATTTCCTCGCCGTCAAATTCTCGTCCGCCGTTAATCATGATATTCCATTTTATCCTGCCCTCGGCGGACGTGTTTTTCATGCCCTGACCTTCGATCAGGAATTCCGGCTCGCCGGAAAGCTCGAGCAGCTCGGCGTTGTAATACGAATCGACGGCGATACCGGCGACGTTGTCGCATTTATCGACGTAAAATATATATTTTACCGTGTCGCCCCTGCGCAGAGTCTGTTCCGCTGCGGCGGAGGGGATCGGCAATGATAGCATGACGGCTGCGGCAAATGCTGCCGCGATCAATCTTTTCCACATATTTCTGCCTCCATGTTGAGATCTGAACTGATTATACCACAATTACACCGCGCATTCAAGCGGCGGCGGCGTGTCGCCGCTGACAGTTCCGTCGGAGGTATTTTTAAATTCAAAAACCGTCTCCGCGTCTGACACATCTTGCAATAAATTACATATCACAGTTCCGGGCGGCGTGTCGCCGCTCACAGTATCAACGAGAGCTTTTCCGAATTCAAGATCAATTTCCGCGTTTGATGCTGCCAATGAAATCTTCATCAAGCATATTTAAGAAATAAAGGGTAAGGAGCTTTTGCCTGAGCTTCTTACCCTTTGCCTTTATGCTTTGAGCGGTTCGCCGATCTTGAAGTCGGTACTCATGCCGACCGTGTTGTCCGCGTCAATGTCGGCGAGCTTTTCACCGGCTGCGTCGAGCTTGTCAAGACCGATGCTGACTCTGAGGATGTTCAGCGCGTCGGTCGCGTTTACGGAATCGTCCTTGTTGACGTCGCCGAGAAGACCGAGCGGCTTTTCGTCAATGGGGGCAGGCTTCGGAGCGGTGATCTCAAATGTACCGGATGCCTCGCCCGTGTATCCGTTTATACCCGTAACGGTAACGGTCGCCTTGCCCTCGTTTACGTTGTCCTTGTATGAGACGGTGTAGTCCGTGCCCTCGGTGAGCGTTTTGCCGTCGAGCGTGACGGTGACAGACGGAGTTTTTGCGGTGCCGTCGGCAACGTATGTACTCTGTGAAAGCGTTACCGTGCAGCCGCTGAGGTCTGTCACGCCGAGCTGTACGGGTTCGGCACCGGGTACCTCCAGCCTTGCCTTGATAAGAGACATCGGCAGATCCTGAAGATCATGGTTGAAGATTTCAACGCAGGTGAAGGAAAGCCCGGACTGTTCTATCGTGCAGTCTTTTTTAACGGTGAACGTTTCGACGAATATGTCCTCGCCGTCAAAGGCGCGTCCGCCGTTTATCATGATGTTCCATTTGATCTTGGTTGAGTAGTTCTTGTTATACACGCCCTGCCCGTCGATCTCGAACGCCGGATCGCCGGATAATTCGACGAACTCGGGATCGTAGAAGGAATCGACGGCAATTCCGGCGACATTGGAGCACTTTCCTGCGTAGAAGATAATTTTTATTGTGTCACCCTCGTGCAGCGTCGTTTCCGCATTTGCACAAATACCTGCGAAGGAAAGCGCGAGGATCGCGCAGAGAGTGACAGTGAGCAGCTTTTTTAACATAATAATACCTCCGTGTTGATTCCTATCGTAATTATATCATAAATGGATATTGAAATGCAAGCGCCGCGCGTGTATAATATATTTGAAGGTGTGTTTGGTTACACCATGAAAAAGGAAGGGTGAAAATATGAAATGTCCTTTTTGCGGCGGCGAGATGAAGCAGGGCGTTCTGCGCTGCGAGAGCCGCACTGCTCCGAAGTGGATAAACGGCGGCGAAAAGCCCGGATTTTTCGGCGGCGGGCGCGTTATCAGGAATACGCGCATCAGTTACCCCGTCGCGGAGCTTGGCGGCTTTATCTGCGAGCGCTGCGGAAAAGCCGTGATCGACGTGAAGCTCTGATAACGCTTTTAAATTTGAGCGGTGCAGCGCCTGCGAAAAATTATTCGCTTTATTGGAAAAAACTCTTGACAACCACGCGATTACTTGGTATAATAATCAAGCAGTCGCAAATGCGGATGTAGCTCATCTGGTAGAGCGCCACCTTGCCAAGGTGGAGGTAGCGGGTTCGAGCCCCGTCATCCGCTCCAGCAAACCCCCGTCGCTTTCGCTTCGGGGGTATTATTCTGCCTTTTTGAAGGAGGCGTTTGTTATGTATATCGGAAATGTTGAGATAAAGGGGCGCGCGGCTCTGGCGCCGATGGCAGGCGTTGCGGACAGAGCCTTCCGCGAGCTTTGCCGCGACTTCGGCGCAGCCTACACCGTTACGGAGATGGTAAGCTCGAAGGGGCTTGAGTACAAAAGCTCAAAGACGGAGCAGCTGATGGAGATATCCGACCGCGAGCGTCCGTCCGGGATACAGCTTTTCGGCAGCGATCCCGATACGATGGCGCTTGCTGCGAGGAAGGCGATGGAGTACCGCCCGGAGATCATAGATATCAACATGGGCTGCCCTGCTCCGAAGGTGAGCGGAAACGGCTGCGGCTCGGCGCTTATGAAGGATCCTGCACTCTGCGGACGTATCGTTAAGGCGGTGAGCGGCGCTGTTGACGTGCCCGTTACGGTAAAGATCCGAAAGGGCTGGGACAGCAGAAGCGTGAACGCCGTTGAGGTGGCGAAGATCTGCGAGGAAAACGGAGCAGCCGCCGTAGCCGTCCACGGCAGGACGAGAGAACAGCAGTATCAGCCTCCGGCGGACTGGGATATCATACGCCGTGTAAAGGAGGCCGTCTCGATACCGGTCATCGGCAACGGAGACATCAATACGGCGGAGGACGCGCAGCGTATGTATGAGGAAACGGGGTGCGACCTAGTGATGATCGGGCGCGGCGCACTCGGCAACCCGTGGATCTTCATGCAGATAAGTGCATGGCTCGGCAGCGAAAGACAGCTTCCGCCGCCGTCCAGAGAGGAGCGCCTCTGCGTCATGCTGCGCCACATCAAAACACTCTGCGAATACAAGGGCGAGGACGTCGGTATGCGCGAGGCGAGAAAGCACGTCGGCTGGTATTTAAAGGGCTTCAGGGGCGCGTCGTCGTTCCGCCGCGCGGCGTGCGGACTTAAAACGTACGCGGAGCTTGAAAGGCTCGTCGCGGAGATATATACAAGTTAGTGGTCCGCCTCACGCTGCTCTGTTTGTCCGAGCGCGTGCGGCACGGCATAAAAATGCCCCCCTTTCGTTAGACTCTGCTTCGGTATACGTCTTGTATACCATTTTGTCTGGCAAAAAGGGAGCATTTTTTTGAGGGAGACTTAGTGGCTCATAACGCGGACGGGGCGGTCGGATTCGTCGGGATCTCTTATAAGCAGGGATATGCACCATATCGCGCACAGGCCGACGATAGTGTAGATGATCCTGCTGAGAATGCTCGACTGACCGCCGCAGATCCACGCGACGAGATCGAACTGGAAGATGCCGATGGAGCCCCAGTTGATGCCGCCTATGATGAGCGTGATCAATGAAATCTTGTTAAGCATTTTTGTCGTCCTTTCATGGCTTTTGTACACGCGCCGCAAAGCGCTTCGCGTAGTGATATTTTTCCCGTGGGCGAGGAATTTATTCGTTTAAAAATTTTTTTATTTTTTCAGTGAAATATACGCACCGCCCGGTTGGAAAAAACAGTGTGAAGGATAAAACGCGGAGACGGTTTGTGATATTTAAGAAATCTCACACCGGAACTGCCAGCAGGCGCACGCATAGATAGTGTTGTGACTATTGCGGACAGTTACAGACGCGGAGATATGTCATGGATTCATGAAACCTTACACCGGAACTGCCGGCAGGCGCACGCCTGCGGGGGGGGGTTTGACATATATATGTTCGTGTGATATACTAATGTGGTGTAAGAGGACGATCTGTCCGCAGTGTTTTAGAGGGGGAATAAGAAATGAAAGAGATCAGAAAATTTGCGAAGACCGGCGCTTGTGCGCTTTTGTGCGCGGCGGCATTATGGTGCGTGCCGTTTGCGGCGTGCGCCGAGGAGAAGCTCGATGTCACAGTCCGAGTGGAGGGCGTTGACGGCAATCTTTATTATGAAAAGCTCTCTGTGAGCGACGGCGACGGCACCGTTACGGCGGCGGACGCGCTCATTTTCGCAGACAAGCAGAGCGATTCTCTAGAGATCAAGGGCGCCGATACGGGCTACATAACAGAGGTAAACGGCACTGCCGCAGGAAAATTCGGCGGCTACGACGGCTGGTATTACAGCGTGAACGGCGAGGTTCCGTCCGTCGGCGTGAATGAGTACACGCTCAAGGAGAGCGACAGCCTCACGCTTTATTACGGCGGCTTTCCGTGCCAGATCCCGTACACAGTGACCGACCGCTTCGAGAGCGACGGCATTATCGCTTTTATGAGCAACGACGTGGAGTACGACGAAAACTGGAATGCGAAGAATGTGACAAATCCCGTTGAGGGAGCTTCCGTAACGCTCGGCGGCGAGAAGTATACGACAGACAAAAACGGCGAGATCACCGTCGATAAGACGAAGCTCTCCGGCGAGGTTTCCGCTCAGATCGAGAAGAAGGACACGTCCGGCGCGCCGTGCGTGCTCCGCTTTGCGCCCGACTACACCGTTTCGCTCGGTGCGGCTGATGCAAATACGGATAACGGAACCGACAGCGAGCAGCCCTCCGATACCGATACGGCGGCAGATACGGACAAGAGCAGCGACTCCGACAAGGCTTCCGACAGCGACAAGCCTGCGGACTCCGACAAAGGCTCGGACTCCGACAAAAGCAAGGGAAGCGACTCCGACAAAAGCTCGGATACGGGCAGCAAAAGCTCGTCCTCGTCCTCTTCGTCGGGCGGCAGCACGGCAGCGGTGAAGACGTCCGCCCCGGCAGCCTCGACAGCGGCGGCGGCTCCGGCAGAGGCGACTGCGGCAACGGGCGACGGAAGGATATACCTCGCGCTCACAGTTTTCGGCGCTGCGGCGCTCGTTATCGTCGTCATGCTCCTGCTTTCGCGCATCAAGAAGAAGGATCAGTGATACAGGTGCGCTCCCTGCTTTGACGGAGCGATACTGCTTCTGATCAGAGTCTCTGTTATTTGACGCAGGATAAATCCCGGTTATCGTACAGAAAAGCGCACCTTTTATTGACAAACCACTCAAGTTGTGATACACTAGAATTATCAATAATGGAAAAGGAGGGTTTTTCCGTGAAAAGAATTCAGACTATCGAAACACGCGACCTTAAGAAGAGCCTTAAGAACGGCGGCTGCGGCGAGTGCCAGACTTCCTGCCAGTCGGCGTGCAAGACTTCCTGCGGTGTTGCAAACCAGCAGTGCGAGAAGTGCGTAAGCGGCAAGTGATCGCTTTCGTAAAACTGCCGTATCGGAGCTTCCGTTACGGCGTTTTTTTTACCAGGGAGCGGTCGTCGGTGTTCGTGCGGACGGACAGGCTCTTTTGATCTGCAAAATTATAATAAGGAAAAATGATATGATCCATTGCTACAAATTAAACGGCTACAATATAGTCCTCGACGTTTTCAGCGGAAGCGTGCATTCCGTTGACGACGTGGCGTTCGACGCGATACAGCAATACGAGGATACGCCACACGACGAGCTGAAAAAACAGCTCATCGAAAAATACGGCGAGAGCGAGAGACTGACAGACAGCGATATCGACGAGCTGTTTGAGGATATCGAATCGCTCAGGGAGGCAGGAAAGCTCTTTACGAAGGACGTATACGAGGGGCGCGCCTTCGACCTCAAAAACCGCAGCACCGTTATCAAGGCGCTCTGCCTGCACGTTGCACACACCTGCAACCTGAACTGCGAATACTGCTTCGCCGCGCAGGGCAAATACTGCGAGAGCAAGGAGGACGACTCTCACCCCGTTCTTATGCCGCTCGAGGTGGGCAAGAGGGCGCTTGACTTTCTCGTCGAGAATTCCGGCACGAGAACGAACCTTGAAGTCGATTTCTTCGGCGGCGAGCCGCTGATGAACTGGCAGGTGGTCAAGGATATCGTGAAATACGGCAGAGAGCTGGAGAAAAAGCACAACAAGAAATTTCGCTTTACCCTCACTACGAACGGCGTGCTGATCGACGACGACGTCATTGATTTTGCGAATAAGGAAATGCACAACGTGGTGCTGTCGCTCGACGGCAGACGCGAGATACACGACAATCTGCGAAAGACGATAAACGGAAAGGGCAGCTACGATATCATCGTGCCGAAATTTCAAAAGCTCGTCGAAAAACGCGGAGGAAAGGGCTACTATATGCGCGGCACGTTCACGCATCATAACGCCGATTTTACAAAGGACGTTTTCCATATGGCAGACCTTGGCTTCACAGAGCTTTCAATGGAGCCGGTCGTCTGTAAGCCGGATGATCCGTATGCTCTGACAGAGGAAGATCTGCCGATCGTGTATGAGCAGTACGAGATACTTGCAAAGGAAATGCTCAGGCGTGAAAAAGAGGGGCGCGGGTTCACGTTTTACCATTATATGATAGATCTTGAGGGCGGACCGTGCATATATAAGCGCATCTCGGGCTGCGGCTCGGGAACGGAGTATATGGCTGTTACGCCGTGGGGCGAGCTTTTCCCGTGCCACCAGTTCGTAAGCGATAAAAGTTACAGCCTCGGCGACATCTGGAAGGGTGTTGAGAATACGCAGAGGCAGCAGGAGTTCAAGCTCTGCAACGCCTATGCGCGCGAGGAGTGCCGCGACTGCTGGGCAAAGCTGTACTGCTCCGGCGGCTGCGCCGCAAATTCGTACCACGCGACGGGCAGTGTAACGGGCGTTTACGAGTACGGCTGCAAGCTGTTTAAAAAGCGTATGGAATGCGCGATAATGATGAAAGTCGCTCAAAGTGAAGAAGAATAAGCAATAACCCCCGAAAGGATATGATAACAATGAAAGAAGTATCAAAGCTGCTTGATTACCGTTCGGATATCAAGGTGGTAGACGCGACCGTCCGTGACGGCGGACTTGTAAATGATTTCCATTTTTCGGACGATTTCGTGCGCGACCTCTACAAGGCGAACGTCGCGGCAGGAGTAGACTATATGGAGTTCGGCTACAAGGCCGACAAGGAGCTTTTCGATCCCGAAAAGTTCGGCAAGTGGAAGTTCTGCAGAGACGACGATATCAGAGCGATAGTCGGCGACAACGAGACGGAGCTTAAAATCGCAGTAATGGCGGACGTCGGACGATGCAACTACAAGGAGGATATCCGCCCGAAAGAGGAGAGCCCGATCGACCTCGTCCGCGTTGCAACGTATATCCACACGATCCCCGAGGCGGTCGATATGATCGAGGACGCCTGCAAGAAGGGGTATCAGGCAAGCTGCAATATCATGGCGATCTCGAACGCGCGCGAGAGCGAGCTTTCCGCGGCTCTCGATATTCTCGGAAAGACGCCCGTTGACGTTTTCTACATAGTAGACAGCTTCGGCGCGCTCTACCCGGAGCAGCTTGAGCGCCTCGCCGATATCTACCTCAACTTCGCGGCGAAGTACAACAAGAAGGTCGGTATCCACGCGCACAACAATCTCCAGCTCGCGTTCGCGAATACGGTCGAGGCTGCCGGTATCGGCGTGGACTGGCTCGACGCTACGTATTCCTCGATGGGAAGAGGCGCCGGCAACTGCGCGATGGAGCTGCTTCTCGGCTTCCTCCGCAATCCGAAGTACGACATTTACCCCGTTTTCCGCTTCATTCAGAACCACATGACGAAGCTGAAGGAGGACGGCGTTGTATGGGGCTACGATCTGCAGTACCTTATGACAGGTCTTCTCAACCAGCACCCCAGAACGGCTATCAAGTTCACAAAGGACGGCCGTAAGGACTACGCCACCTTTTACAAAGAGATAATCACAGAAGAAGTCTGATGAAAAAGAAAACGAAAAGGAAGATCGTCGTCGGCTCTCTCGCGGTGCTTTCCGCAGCGGCGGTGACGCTCGTTTCGGCAGCTGTCGCGACGGCGCTTCGCAAACCGAAGGATATCTCCGAGACGCCCGACGACGCGGTGGAGGCGTTAATCGGCAGCTTCACCGTCGAGGAGAAGGGCGAGGGCGCGCCTATGCCGCTTTCCGAGGAGCTGGAGCCGCAGATACAGGAGATCATAGACGACATCAGCGCGCGCTGCGGCGGCGAGTGGTCTGTCTACCTCACGATCCCTGCAACGGGCGATACGCTCAGCATGAACCCGAAGAAGCTGCGCGCGGCGAGCGTTATCAAGCTGTTCGTCATGGGCGCTGTCTACGAGGAGTACGACGACCTTGTGAAGTATTACGCCGGAGACGATATCCCGGAGAGCATCGAGGCTATGATCACGATCAGCAGCAACGAGGACGCCGATCTGCTCGTAATGATGCTCGGGCGCGGAGACGCTGCGGTAGGCCTCAAAAAGGTGAACGACTACTGCAAGGCGAAGGGCTTTGAGAACACGAAGATGGGACGCCTCATGGGCGTGAACGACGAGGTCAACGACAACATAACAACGGCAGAGGATTCGGCGAAGTTCCTTGAGATGGTGCTTCAAGGCGAGCTGCCGCACTCAAAGGATATGATAAAATATCTGATGGCGCAGGATCGCCGGAACAAGATACCGGAGGGCGTTCCTAAAAACGTCAAGTGCGCCAACAAGACGGGAGAGCTTGAGGACGTCGAAAACGATGCGGCGATCGTCTTCGCGGCTAAGCCGTATATACTCTGCGTTATGGCGGACGGCGTGGGCGATTACCAGCCGCCGATCGACGCTATCTCTGACATATCCACCGTGACGTACAACTACGTTGCGCCGAAGGTCGCTTATCAAAGCAGTGATGAATGATATCTGCCGTCATGCGCGGCAGTTTGATGATAGAAAAGAATAAATGCAATGGGAGTAATTATGAAAAGATTTTTGTGTGCAGTATTGACTGCGGCTATGCTCGCCGCTCTTGCGTCCGGCTGCTCAAGCAAGGAAACACCGGCAGACAGCGACACCGCTGCGGCTTCGTCCGAGACGGCAAGCAGCGTCGCAGAGACGAAGGACGAGGCTTCCTCCGCTCCTGCCTCCGACGGCATTGACTACATGGTGCTTGTAAACAAGCTGAACCCTCTGCCGGAGGACTGGGAGGATAAGCTGGAGTGCGTTACCGTAAAGAACTCTGTCGGCAACGACGTTGAGGTCGAGAAGAAGGCTTATGATGCTTACGAAAAGCTGAAGGCAGACCTTGAGAGCGAGGATATTTTCGTAGATCTCGATTCCGCCCGCAGAAGTGTGGAAGAACAGCAGCGCATCATGGACGAATTTACAAGGGATCACGGCGCCGACTACGCAGCAAAAACTGTTGCTACACCGGGCTATTCGGAGCATCACACGGGGCTTGCGCTCGATCTGTATCTCATCGTTGACGGCAATGACGTTACCGAGAATGATGACATGATTCAGTACACCGATATCTGGGCGAAGATACACGAGAAGCTCCCCCGGTACGGATTTATCCTCCGTTACCTCGAAGGCAAGGAGCACATCACAGGCTACGGCTACGAGCCTTGGCATATCCGCTACATCGACAGCGCCGATACGGCAAACGAAATCACGTCAAAGGGCGTTACGTTTGAGGAGTACCTCGGAGCTGTGAAATCGTCCGACGTGAAGATCGACCTCGGTTCCTCCGAGATATTCTCCGAGGACGAGCTAAAGGAAGCTGTCATTCAGATCAAATGCAAATTCGCTTCGTTCCGGGACTGCGAGCTTCACAGCATCACATACGCAGGAGACGAGACGTGCAGCGATGAGAATATCGCAAGAATGAACGATCTGGACGAAGGCGCCGAGTATACTCAGGCGATCAAGTTCACATCTGAGTTCCACGCTTACAACAGCCCTGTATTCGATCCCGATTCGGAGCAGAAGGATTACGAGTGGTGGCTTGCGCGCGGAGGCGAGGACGGCTGGCAGCTCGTTACCTGGGGCTATTGATCAGCAGAAATAATTCAAGACAAAGAAAAAAGGAGTGAAAACAGTGGACGAAAAGATCACACAGCTAAAGCAGCTTGTAAAGGACAGCAAAAGGATCGTCTTTTTCGGAGGCGCAGGCGTCTCCACGGAGAGCGGAATACCCGATTTCCGCAGCAAGGACGGTCTTTATAACCAGAAGTACGACTATCCGCCCGAGGAAATACTCAGCCGCACGTTCTTTCTGAAGAAGACTGAGGAATTTTACAAGTTTTACCGCGACAAGCTCGACAGCCGCCGCTACGAGCCGAACGTGACTCACTACAAGCTCGCCGAGCTTGAAAAAGCAGGCAAGCTGTCCGCTGTTGTCACTCAAAATATTGACGGACTCCATCAGCGCGCCGGTTCAAAGCGCGTTTACGAGCTTCACGGCAGCGTACTGCGAAACTTCTGCATGAAGTGCGGCAAGAGCCACTCCGCGGAGGAGGTATTCTCCTGCGAGGGCGTTCCGCGCTGCTCATGCGGCGGAATAATCAAGCCGGACGTTGTTCTCTACGAGGAGCCTCTCGACGACAAGACGGTTCGCGGTGCTGTCCGCGCGATTTCCGAAGCCGACCTTCTTATAATCGGCGGCACGTCGCTCACGGTATACCCGGCAAGCTCATACATCACGTATTTCCGCGGAAACAAGATGGTTCTCGTCAACAAGTCAAAAACACAGTATGACAACATGGCAGACCTTGTTATCTACAAGGGACTTGGAGAGGTCTTCTCGGAGATCGAGGTATAAGACATCATCTCCTGCGGGCGGCCAAGCGGCCGCAGGCAGTTCCGGCGTTTGATTTTCAGATAATGGCATTTTGCCGCGCTTGAAACAAAAACCATCAAATCTCTTAAAGTTGCTTGACTTTGCGAAAAAAAACACATTGCCGCGCTTGAAACAACGAACTGTCAATTTGCTAAAAGCCTTATAACTAAAAGCTTTTTGCCCAGCTTTTTTACAAAAAAGCTGGCCGCCGGAGGCTATGCCCAAGCCCTTTTAGGGGTGAATTTCAAAAACAGTCCGGTGGACTGTTTTTGG
>CADAYJ010000060.1 GCA_902792115.1 uncultured Ruminococcus sp.
TTGCTTCGCCCCCCTCTTTGGCACGCTTTTGGTGACTTTTGCCGTGCAGGAAAAGTCACTCGCCAGCCGCGGCGATAGAGCGGCGGAGGGGGAGTGAGAGATTATTGGAGGTTTCCCGTAGAAAAATGAAGCTGCAATTTTCTAAAGCAAGTAAATCTAGGTTTTCAGGTTTTATGCAGGGGGCTTTCCGGTCGAGTCTCGGCTGCCGCCTCGGTCGGTGCGTGCGTCTGCCGAGGTGTCCACCGGACACCCGCACCCCCCTGCACCCCTTCGGCACGGAATACATGTAAAGATAGGAATATTTATAAAGATAGAATAAGAAGATGTAGTGAGTTATCCGTAGAGAAACGAAACATCATATTTCTAAAGTAAGTACATTAGATTCATCCCAACACTCACAATTCTCATTTCAATAGAATGCAGTCAAGTTTCACGGCGAAACCGCATGGCTGAGCCGGTCAAATCGTATCATAAAACAATGTAAACGCGGCAGTTCACTCCCTTTCGCGAATTGTTCATGAATAGTCAACACATTTTGTACAAAAACGGGTATAATAAGAATCAGCGCCCGTTTTCGGGTATATTAGGCGAAAGGAATGTATTATTATGGAAATCACAAAAGATATGACTATGGGACAGATCCTCGGTGTTGATCCCGATATCGCGTTCGTGCTTATGGACTGCGGAATGCACTGCGTAGGCTGCCCGTCCTCGATCGGCGAGTCGCTTGAGGAGGCGTGCATGGTTCACGAGATCAATGTGGACGACGTTCTCGGCAGGATCAGCTCGTTCCTCGCAGAGAAGAACAAGGCGTGAGCCGCGTATGAGGCTGCTTTGTATCGGCGACGTCGTGTCGGGAGGCGGCTGCCGCTTCCTCGCGAAGACGCTGCCGCGCTTTCGCCGCGAGCACGGCGTAGATATGGTCGTGTGCAACGGCGAAAATTCGGCGGACGGCAACGGCGTCACGCCCGAATCCGCGAACGCGCTGCTTGACTGCGGCGTGGACGTTATCACGACCGGCAACCATTCGTTCCGCCGCCGCGAGGCGTATTCCTTCTACGACGAGTGCGCGCAGATCGTCCGCCCGGCGAATTACCCGGAGAAAACGACGCCCGGGCGCGGCTATACCGTCTATGATATGCTGCGCTACCGCGTAGGCGTCGTAAATATAATGGGTACACTGTTTCTGGAGCCGCTGGAGAATCCCTTCGACTGCCTCGACAGAGTCCTCGGCGAGCTTTCGCAGTGCAGCGTGATCGTCGTTGACTTTCACGCGGAGGCGACCTCGGAGAAAAAGGCGTTCGGATATTACGCCGACGGGCGCGTTTCCGCCGTCGTCGGAACGCACACGCACGTGCAAACCGCCGACGAATGCGTGCTGCCGGGCGGCACGGGGTACATAACGGACCTCGGCATGACCGGCCCGACCGATTCCGTCCTCGGTGTCCGGAAGGATATCGTTATCGCGAAATTCCGCGAGCACCTTCCCGTTCGCTTCGAGGCAGCCGCCGGCGAGTGTTCGATGGGCTGCTGCCTTTTCGATATCGACGAGAAAACAGGCAAAGCGCGCTCGGCGGAGCGGTTTTTCATCAAATAAAAAACAAACAAAAACGGAGCCGTTTTGGGGCTCCGTTTATTTGCTACATTCCGAGGCTCTTTCGCAGAACGAGCAGCGCGGCGTTCGCGGTGATGTATCTGTCTTCGTCAAAGTCGGCGATCTGCCCCGTCTGTTTGTCGAATTGTTCGAGGTCGAGGCTGCACCGGAGTATCAGAAGCGCGTCGTTCGCCGTCAGGTATCCGTCCTTGTCAACGTCTCCCGGAAGCGAAGGAGGCGCCGGCGGATCGTCGGGCTTCGGCTTCTCGGAGTCGGTGTCGCCGGGCTTCGGCGGCTCGCTTGTGTCGGTGTCGTCGTCGGAGGCTGCCGGCTCTGTGTCGGTCGCCGTGTCGCTGTCGGTCGCCTCGTCGGTGTCGGAGGGGAGGTCGCTCTCCGTATCGTCAGTTACGGCGCTCTCCACTGTGCCGCAGTGAATACATACGCCGTCAACAAATTCGTGCGGCGTCTTCGGGATCACCTCCTGCTCCTCGATCACCGTGCCGCATACCTTGCAGTGCCAGCCCTTCGTGAGTCCGGTGTGCTCGCAGGTCGCCGCGACGGGCGGATCGTCAACGAGCGTGTGGGGGAGCGCGGAGATTACCTTCTGCTCCTTGAAAACGGTGTGGCAGACGGAGCAGTACGAGCCTTCCGTCAGACCTGCCGAAGAACAGGTCGCTTCCTCGGCGGGAAGGTTGACGATAGTGTGCGGAATGCAGGGTATCTCCTGCGTCGGCTCGAGTACCTTTCCGCAGATCTTGCAGTGGGAGCCTTTTGTGTGGCCGGGCGTCGTGCAGGTCGCGGCGAGCGGAGGATCGTCAACGGGAACGTGCTCGTGGTTGTTCTCCGTATCGGAATCGGTGGACTCGGACGCCGTGTCCGTGTCGCTCGCGGCGGCGGTGTCCGTGTCCTCCTCCGAGTCGGAATCGGTGTCCGTGTCGGAGGAAAGCTCGTCGAGTATCTCGTATTTAAGCTCGTAGTCGGAGGGGGAAAGCTCCTCGAGGTTTTCGTCGTAGATCTCAATGACCTGCAAGGTGACCTCGCCGCCGTCTTCGCTTAGCACAGCCCAGCAGTAGATCGCAAGCTCCGCGAGCTTCGTCTCCTCGGTGTACGCGGTGCCCTCCTGCGAGTTGAGAACGGAGAAGCAATTGTCCGTAAAGGTGACGGCCGGGAAGTCGTCCTTCTTTTCCTTTTTAATAAGGGACTTCGAGTTCGTCGAGTCGTAGACAAGCCCGGTGTTGTTTCCCGAGATCGACACGAGCATACCGACGACCTTTTTGCTGCTCTTTATCGAGATCACGAGGCCTTTGTATGCGTCCTCGTCGATCTTCATCGGAACAGTCAGCGTCTTGCCCTCCTGGTGCGTGTACGAAACGACGCCGCTCTCCTTTTCGGGAAGGTCGGCTGCGGAAGCGGAGATGCAGCCTGCTGTGAGTATTGCACAGCTTAGTAAGCCTGCTATTATTCGTTTCATTGTTCGGTACCTCCTAAAGCAGATGATCAATAAGTATATTATAAATCATTTGACAAAAAATTTCCAGATAATTTTTATTTTTTATGTGATTTTTTCAAAAGTTTTTTCTGCTTGCCGAAATTTGTGTCCGACAGTTGACAACGCGCCCCGTATCGTGTATAATGATAGTGTAAACCAATATGCTTTACAGATACTCCGAGGCTTACCATGACAGAAAAAAGCTACGACATCTCAAGACTCCTTGATTTTTACGGTGAGCTGCTGACCGAAAGGCAGCGCCTCGCGGCAAGGCTCTATTACGACGACGACCTTTCGCTCAGCGAGGTCGCGCAGGAGCTTGGCATAAGCAGGCAGGGCGTCAGAGCGTCGCTCAAAAAGAGTGAGGAGGCGCTCGAAAGCATGGAGGAAAAGCTCGGGCTTGCCGAACGCTTCGACAAGACGCTCGGAATTATCGAGAGCCTGAGGGAGGCGGCGAAGAACGCCGCGGAGCAGTGCGGAGGCTCAGACGAAGCTCTCTGCGGCCTCGCAAGGAAAGTGATCGAACTTACGAACGAGATAGAAAATGACATTTAGAGGTGAATGCCATGGCTTTTGAAGGACTTTCCGAAAAGCTCGGAAATGCTTTTAAAAGATTGAAGAACAAAGGAAAGCTGACCGAGGCTGACGTAAAGGAAGCCATGCGCGAGGTCAGGATGGCTCTGCTTGAGGCAGACGTCAACTACAAGGTCGCGAAGGAATTCACCGCTAAGGTGACGGAGAGGGCGGTCGGCGCGGACGTTATGGAGAGCCTGACGCCTGCACAGATGGTCATTAAGATCGTCAACGAGGAGCTGACCGAGCTGATGGGCGGCGAGGACGTCCGTCTGAACTTCCCGAGCAAGCCGCCGTGCGTTATCATGATGTGCGGTCTTCAGGGCTCCGGTAAAACGACTCACACCGGAAAGCTCGCGAAGATGCTGAAAAAGCAGGGGCACAGGCCGCTTGCGGTCGCCTGCGATATATACCGCCCTGCCGCGATCGACCAGTTGAAGGTCGTCGCAGAGCAGGCAGGCGTGCCGGTCTTTGAGAAGGGAACGCAGGATCCCGTCAAGACGGCGCAGGAGGCGATCAGGCACGCGAGGGATTACGGCAACGATATCGTGATCCTCGATACCGCCGGACGCCTTCATATCGACGAACAGCTGATGGGCGAGCTTGAGCGCGTCAAGAAGGCGGTTGAGCCGCAGGAGATCCTTCTCGTCGTGGACTCCATGACAGGACAGGACGCCGTAAATGTGGCGAAGTCGTTCAACGACCTGCTCGACATCACGGGCGTTATCGTCACGAAGCTCGACGGCGACACCAGAGGCGGTGCGGCGCTGAGCATCAAGGCGGTGACAGGCAAGCCGATCAAGTACGCCGGAACGGGCGAGAAGCTCGACGACCTGGAGATCTTCCACCCCGACAGAATGGCATCACGTATCCTCGGCATGGGCGATATGCTCACGCTGATTGAGGAAGCTGAGGAAAAGCTCGACCGCAAGAAAGCGGAGGATATGGCGGACAAGCTCATGAAGAGCAAGATGGACTTCAACGACCTGCTCGACCAGTTTGAGCAGATCCGCCGCATGGGGCCGCTCAAAAATGTTCTCGCGAAGCTGCCGGGAATGGAGAAGCAGCTTCAGGACGTTGACGTTGACGAGCGCCAGCTCGACCGCATTGAGGCGATCATTCTTTCGATGACGCCGCAGGAGAGAGCGAAGCCGTCGATCATCAACCCGTCGCGCAAGCGCAGGATCGCTGCCGGCTCCGGCATGAAGGTCGAGGACGTGAACCGTCTGATAAAGCAGCTTGAAATGATGCAGAAGATGGTCAAGAAGGTAACGAACAAGAAGGGCAAGAAGAAGTACAAGCGCCTTCCCGGCCTTGGCGGTCCGATGGGCGGCATGGGCGGTATGAACGGCATGGGCGGATTTGGCTTTTGACGAGATTTCAACACAATGAGCAATTATTGTTGAAATATATACTAAACGTAATCAAGCTACGGAGGTGAAGGGAAATGGTTAAGATCAGACTCAGAAGAATGGGCGCCAAGAAGGCTCCGTTCTATCGTATTGTAGTTGCTGACAGCAGATACTCCAGAGACGGAAGATTCATCGAGGAGATCGGTTATTACAACCCTGCTGCAGAGCCCGTTGTATTCAAGGTGGATGCCGAGAAGGTTCAGAAGTGGATGGCTACGGGCGCACAGCCGACAGATACAGTAAGAGCTTTGCTGAAGAAAGCAAACGTAATTGGGTAATTTCGGCTGTCTTTGCTGCAGAAGGGACTGCAAAGAATTCAATCGGAAAGGAACACTTTAGATGGAAGAATTGCTTTTGACTATCGCCAAGGGGCTTGTTGAGCAGCCCGACGCAGTAAGCGTTGAGGCCGGCGAGCCGAATGAAGACGGTGCAATTGTGTACCACATTCATGTAGCCGAGGACGATATGGGACGCATCATCGGAAAGCAGGGCAGAATCGCCAAGGCTATCCGTACCGTTGCAAGGGCAGCAGCTATCAGAAAGAACACGAAGGTAGTAGTGGAGATCGACTGATGTTTTTGCTGAGCCTTTCAGCAGAACGACGGTAAATTGCCGCCGTTTGCCGCTGTACTTTATTACAGTACAGCAAACCTGTTACCGCTGCTCCGCGGCTCCCTCGCAAAGCTCTTGAGCCGATGTGCGGATTCTCCGCCAACCATCGGGGTACGGTATAATTATCCAGCATTTTTTGTCCGGGCAGCTTTTTGCTGCCCGGCTTTTTGTGGGCAGGCGCCCACTGGCAGTTCCGCTGAAACAATTCGATAACCGGAATTTTCTTCCGCGCCTAATATGATTAGTATAGCAGGAACACTGTGTAATTATGGGCAGGCGCCCGCCGGCAGTTCCGCTGTAACAATCCGACAACCGGAAGTTTTCTTCCGCGCCTAATATGATTAGTATAGCAGGAACAATGTGTAATTATGGGCAGGCACCCCGTTTTGCGGCAGATAAAAAAACGAATTTTTACACGATAAAAAGAGATTTTTTGCTTGACATACAGATCAAAGTGTGTTACAATTTAAAGTACCTCGTAAAGGGGTTTTTATTTTTGTGCCCTTTTTTAGAGGGAGGCTAAATTTACCGATTAAACGGAGGTGCCGCTACAATGAGAGTGAAGATCACAATGGCCTGCACTGAGTGCAAACAGCGCAACTACAACACCATGAAGAACAAGAAGAACGATCCCGACAGACTTGAAATGAACAAGTACTGCAGATTCTGCAAGAAGCACACTCTGCACAAGGAAACGAAGTAACGGAGGGCTGCGAGATGGCGAAAAAGAAAAAGTCAAGCAGCAAGAGCGCTCCGAAGAAGAGCGTCGCTCTTGAGAAGAAGACGGACGAGGTCAAGGAGACGAAGGTCAACGAGGCAAAGTCCGATTCTGTCAAGGAGAGCAAGGCTTCCGAGAAGAAGGCTGCCGACAAGAAGGCAGCCGAGAAGAAGCCGTCCGTATTCAAGAGAATCGCTAAATACTTCAGAGAGTGCCGCAGCGAGATCAAGAAGATCGTGTGGCCCACTCCTAAGGCTACGTTCAAGAACGTGGGCATCGTGCTCAGCGTGCTTCTCGTAGTAGGTCTGTTCGTTTGGGCGCTTGACACAGGTTTCATAGCTCTGCTCAAGCTGGTTATGGACATCTGATAAGCGCGACAACAGAACCGAAAGGATGGATGCTCTGTGTCTGAAGAGTTTAAGTGGTATGTCGTTCACACCTACTCCGGCTACGAAAACAAGGTAGCAGACAATCTCAAAACGACCATCAAGAACAGAGACCTCTACGACCTCTTTGAGGACGTTCAGATCCCGGTGGAAACGGTCGAGGAGATAAGCGACGGAAAGAAGAAGGTCGTTGAACGCAAGCTATTCCCCGGATACGTTTTTATCAAAATGGTGTACACGGACGAGTCCTGGCATATCGTGAAGAATATCAGAGGCTGCACAGGGTTTGTCGGCCCGGAATCGAAGGCCGTCGCCTTAACGGACGACGAGGCTGTCAAGATGGGCGTGGAATCGCGAGTAGTTGAGGTTCCGTACAGCGTCGGCGATATGGTGCGCATTATCGACGGTCCGTTTGAGGACAAGGTCGTGCGCGTCGAGGAGATCGACGTTGACAACAACACGGTCAGCGTAATTATCCAGATGATGGGACAGGATACGCCGGCCGAGCTTGATCTCGATCAAGTGGAGTCGCTCTGATACGGCTCAAAGCAGTACGTCAGGTGCTTGTGCAATGAGCGCGAGTCGCTTTCGTACTGTCGGCGGACATTGTCCGCAGATTTAACAGTGTTCCGGTTATACGAATCATATCAGACGCGGAAATAAATTTCCGCTTTTTGAAATGTTTCGGCGGAACCTGCGAGTGGGCGCTCGCCCACGTGGGAGGAATGAAATTTTTTCAGCATTCCGTTATACCACGATTTTTGGAGGTGCAATTAAAATGGCTCAGAAGGTAACAGGATTTATTAAACTCCAGATACCTGCCGGCAAAGCAACGCCGGCTCCCCCGGTTGGCCCTGCATTAGGTCAGCACGGTGTAAACATCATGGCATTCACAAAGGAATTCAACGAGCGTACTAAGGGCGACGCAGGCATGATTATCCCTGTTGTTATCACGGTTTACGCAGACCGTTCCTTTACATTTATCACAAAGACGCCGCCGGCTGCAGTCCTCATCAAGAAGGCTTGCAACATTCAGAGCGGTTCGGGCGTACCTAACAAGACGAAGGTCGCTAATATTACCCGTGATCAGGTCAGAAAGATTGCCGAGCAGAAGATGCAGGACTTGAACGCTTCAAGTGTAGAATCTGCTATGAGCATGATAGCGGGAACAGCACGCAGCATGGGCGTAGTTGTTGTAGATTGATAATAACTGACCGATAACCCGGGTGGGAGGACAATATCCGCATTTACCACTCAACAGGGAGGAAAACTAATGAAACACGGTAAGAAGTATGTTGACAGCGCTAAGACTGTTGACAAGACGAAATTTTATGAGCCGAGAGAGGCTATGGAGGCCGTTATCAGCACGGCTAAGGCTAAGTTTGACGAGACCGTAGAGGTTCACGTAAAGCTCGGCGTTGACGGTCGTCACGCTGACCAGCAGGTCAGAGGCGCTATCGTTCTTCCGAACGGTACGGGCAAGACCGTAAGAGTCCTCGCAATCTGCAAGGGCGCTAACGTAGATATCGCAAAAGAGGCAGGCGCAGACTTCGTAGGCGCTGAGGATATGACTCAGAAGATCCAGCAGGAGAACTGGATGGACTTCGACGTCCTCATCACAACGCCCGACTGCATGGGACTCGTTGGCCGTCTCGGCCGTATCCTCGGTCCCCGCGGCCTCATGCCGAACCCGAAGGCCGGCACAGTAACCCCCGATATCGCTAAGGCGATCAAGGAGGCTAAGGCAGGTAAGATCGAGTATCGTCTCGACAAGACAAACATTATCCACTGCCCGATCGGCAAGGCTTCCTTCGGCCCCGACAAGCTCCAGGAGAACTTCGATACGCTCATGGGCGCTATCGTTAAGGCTAAGCCTGCCGCAGCAAAGGG
Source organism: uncultured Ruminococcus sp. (assembly GCA_902792115.1). Classification (GTDB taxonomy): domain Bacteria; phylum Bacillota; class Clostridia; order Oscillospirales; family Acutalibacteraceae; genus RUG592. Next base: position 8,675 of record CADAYJ010000060.1, read on the forward strand.
ACAGTACGTCAAGTCCTGCGCTATCGCTTCGACAATGGGCCCGTCCGTAAAGATCAGCCCGACAAAGTTCCAGAGCTGATAATTCGTTTGATCTTTAAAGAGTCTTCCTCAGGGGAGGCTCTTTTTGATTTAAACAGTGTGCAGCGTGAACAGAAATTTTTTCCAAAACAAAACAGCAGATTCATTGCTTTTCTTCAGACGGGCTTCAGATCGGCGCCGTATAATGGATACAACACATACAAAAAGGAGTGCGTAATTTTGAAAAGGATAATTTCACTGCTTCTTGCTTTGACCGCGCTGTTTTCCGTGCTTACTGCCTGCGGCGATTCGCCCCGGACGGACAGCGACGAGGATCATCATATCATCTATTTTAAGGACAAGGATAAAAGCGACGCCGCCGTTGCGACGTTTTTTAACAGCGACAGCGAGGAGAGCGAGGATATCCCGATGAGCATAGTCGGCAGGGACAAGGATTCCCATACGTTTTCCTGCGAGGGCAACTGCGCGAAATACAACATGGCGTACGTCACCTGCGGCGGCAAAAAAACAAAGATTTTCGCATTCAACAAATGCGTGAGCGGCTGGTACAGCTCCGAGCTTGGCTTTTTGCCCTACACAGAGGGCGAACAGACAAACTACTACCCCGAATTCGACCATATCGACTTCCCCTTCAACGGCTACACGAAGACTGTCCACGTCTGGACGCCGAAGGATTACGACAGCGATTCCGACGGGAAGTACGCCGTCATTTACGCGCTCGATTCACAGTGGATGGTGAACCTTGCAAAGAAGGGGCAGACGCCGATTGACTGCATAAATCTCACCGTGCAGGCGTCAAGCATGACGGCGGAAACGGGGTACAAGGCGATCATCGTCGCGGTGGACTGCTTCGGCGACATGGGAAAGTATAACCGCGACAACGAGATGGTTCCCGATATCGGAGCGGAAACGACCGAATATCAGAAGTACGACAGACTGGGCGGCGCCTTTTCCGATTTCCTCAGCGAGACGCTTGTGCCGTATATCCGGGAAAACTACAATGTGTACGACGACGCGCGCCACACTGCCATCGCCGGAATGTCGCTGAGCGGTCTGGAGGCGTTCTATATCGCGATGGAGCACCCCGACCTGTTCGGCACGGTCGGCGCGCTTTCGCCCTCGTTCTGGATGTATGATGATGAGGGCTGGAGCAATTACCTTAAAGCAAAGAACTTCGGCGGCGAAATGCCCTTCGTTTACCTTTATACCGGCGGCGTTGGCGGCGACACCGATCCCCAGGTCACTCAGATGTACAACAGGCTGAGGGATATGGGCTACCCTGCGGACAAGATCGCGTTCCATTACTACGAATGGGGTATGCACGGCGACGATTTCTGGAGAGGCGTGCTTGCGGAATTTCTCGAGGCTTTTGTTTACGGGCGTGTGGCGGCGCTTGCAGAATAAAAATTTTAAAAAAGGTCTTGACATTGTCCGGGCAATGATGTATAATACTATTGCTGTCCAAAGACAGCAGGTGCAGTTTCAGAAAAACTGCTTAAAGTTTTCGCCTGCCGAGGAACGCGCAATGAATTATATCAACGTG
>CADAYJ010000061.1 GCA_902792115.1 uncultured Ruminococcus sp.
CAATCAGGTTTACAACGCGCTTTTCGACGTCTCCGGAGAAAAGCCGCAGCGCCTCTGCGAGGACAGAGCGCTCACGATCGACGAGCTTGCCGAGCAGCTTAAAAGGATCCAAAAGAAGATCGTACTCATCGGCGACGGCGCACAGCTTTGCTATTCGAGAATGAGCGGCGAGCTGCCCGTAGAGCTTGCGGCGGAGAACATCCGCTTCCAGAGAGCGTCGTCAACGGCTTTTGCCGCAGAGTTGACCGCCGCCGAAGGGAAAACAGTAAGCGGCAGTGAGCTGATGCCGCAGTATCTCCGTCTTCCGCAGGCGCAGAGAGAGCTTATCGCGAAGCAGAAGCTGTCAGGAGTTCGGAAATAATCATCAATTTTTTCAGGAGGAAATATATTATGAAAATTGCAATCGGAGCAGACCACGGCGGATTTTGCCTGAAGGAAGCTATCAACAAGTACCTCGACGAGAAGGGCATCGAATACACCGATTTCGGCTGCTATTCGGAGGAATCTGTCGATTACGCCGTTTACGCGAAGAAGGTCGCAGACGGCGTAGCGAGCGGCGAGTACGACAAGGGTATTCTCTGCTGCGGCACGGGTATCGGTATCTCTATCGCGGCGAACAAGGTCAAGGGCATTCGCGCAGCCGTCGTTACGAACGAATTCTGCGCCGAAATGACGCGCCGCCACAACGACGCGAATATACTTGCGATGGGCGGAAGAGTTATCACGCCGGAGCAGGCTGTTAAGTTTACCGATATATTCCTCAACACCGAATTTGAGGGCGGCAGGCACGAACGCAGGATCGCTCAGATCGCCGCTATCGAAAACGGAGAGGAATTCTGATGTATCCCTTAATCATCGTCCTTGCGGCGGCGGTCACAGCCGATATACAGCTGATAATGCTGTACCGTTTTAAGAGGGAGCGCTTTGAGAAAACGAAGGACGAGAAGCTGCTCCTCTCGGCGAAGCGGTACTTTATCGGGGCGATGTGTTCAATAACAGTAACGCTGCTGCTGGTCGTATTTGCGGCCGTCAGGCAGTATAACGGATTACTGTCGGTTTTTTCCGATGTGTAACGAGGTGTGAAATGAAAAGAACAGACTATATCTCATGGGACGAATACTTTATGGGCGTCGCGCTGCTTGCGGCAAAAAGGAGCAAGGATCCGAACACGCAGGTCGGCGCGTGCATCGTAGACGAGAATAATATTATTCTCTCGACGGGTTACAACGGTCTTCCGATCGGCTGCTCCGACGACGAGTATCGATACTGAACGCTACTGGAAAGAGCCTGCGCGGCTCGCGGCTGTACGTTTCGCTCTTCCCCTGCAACGAATGCGCTAAGGCGATCATTCAGTCGGGGATCAAGGAGGTTGTCTACCTCTCCGATAAATACTCAAACACCCCGAGCACAAGGACTTCGCGCAGAATGCTCACGTCGGCAGGCGTATCAATGCGCCGCCTCTCCCCCTCCCTCAAAAAGCTGGAGCTTGACTACAACGTAGAATAAAAGGAGTCGTGTGAGATGATCGTTTCCACTGTTATCATGGTGGCGTGCTTTATCTTGATAATATACGAGCTTTTGTCTGTCCTTGTCGTCTTCCACTCATGTACGAACGTCAAATGCAGCACGACGAACAGCGAGAAGGTCAGCAGGCGCGAGGACGGCTTTCTTGTAAAGGAATACTGGAAAACTGAGGTAGAATTTGATCTTAACGGCGAGAAGCGCAGCGCTGTACTCGAAACCAGCACCTTTTGCCAGAAAGGGCAGCGCCTAAACTGCTACTATTACCCGAAGAGAGACCTGGTATTTCGCAAAAGAGACGTCCGCAGCGTTATGAGAGCGCACTCTATCCAGGCATTCTCCGTCGGAGTTCTCTTTCTGCTGCTGGTGCTTATATTCAGAATGACGGCTCTCGGCGGCATCATCACGGCGCACGCGGTTGAGGCGCTCGGCATTGTTCTGATCCTCCCTTTTACGGGCTTCGGGATCAGCTTTATCGTATACGCCGTCAATGCGTTCCGCCACACTACTGCTTCAAGGGTAGTGAAGGTTCGGGTGCAGATCACTGATGTTGTGAGGAAAACGAAGCGTCACAGGGAAAACAAGCGGTACACGTACTACCCGATCTACCGCTACAACCTGGGGGGCTTCGACCACATTGTAAGAAGCCGGCTCGGCCGCGCCGAACCGCCGCGCAAGGGCTCCTTTGAGACGATACTTGCCGACAAAAAGAAGGGCGGCCCTGTCGAATACAAGGACGTTACAGCGTCATTCGTACTCGGCATCTGCTTTCTCATCATAGCCGGTCTGCTGCTATATACAATCGTCTGTCTCTAACGCAGCGTGCGGCGTGTCGCCGCTGACGGTTCCGGCGTAGCTTTTAGCGGAATCCGAATCTGCTGCCGCGTTTGATACTGTTCACAACACTTCAACTTTTGACAATTCCTGCGCGGCTTTAGCGGAATCCGAATCTGCTGCCGCGTTTGATACTGTTCATAACACTTCAAATTTAAAAATCTTTCGCCGCACTTGAAACAACGCGCTTTCAATTTGCTAAAAGCCGTTTATCTAAAAGTTTTTTGCCCGGCTTTTTTACAAAAAAGCCGGCCGCCGGAGGCATAGACGCCAAGCCCTTTTAGGGGTGAATTCCAAAAACAGTCCGGTGGACTGTTTTTGGAAGAGGGGCATTTTGCGTGACCATGCCCCTGAGCAGCAAAACTCTGAACGCTGCCCCTTCCGCCGCACCAAGGCGGAAAAAAACTGCCGTAACTCTGCTCAAAAGCATCAAAAAATAAGCGCAGCCGAACACGACTGCGCTTTTGTTTATTTATCACTTTCTTCTCGGTCTTCTCGGAGCGACGTCTCCGTTCCTCTTGAGGGAGGAGATCTTTTCGTCGCTTTGCTGCTTGAAGCGAGTCATCATATCCTCGAAGGAGGACGGAGCGCTCGTCTTCTGCCAGACGAAATCGCCCGGCGCGTTTGCGCTCTTCATGTTCGGAGCAGAGCTGCCTCTGTCGCTTCTCGGAGGTCTGTCCTCGCGCCTGCCGGGCTTCCCGGGGCGGCCGTGAGCCTGCTGTCTGCGCTCGCCCTGCGGCTTTCCTCCGTTTTCAGCGAGCTTCTTGATAGAAAGGCCTATCTTGCCGTTTTCATTGATATTTATAACCTTGACCTTGACCTCCTGGCCGACCGTCAGAAAATCAGAAACATTCTCAACATACGTATTGGATATCTCGGAGATGTGAACCATTCCGCTCTTTCCCTCCGGAAGATCGACAAACGCGCCGAACTTCGTGATACCCGTTACCTTGCCGTCTAAAACTGTTCCCACTTCAATTTGCATACAATAACTTGCTCCTCTTCCATGTACACCTGCCGCAGCATTACGCCGGCAGGATCCCTCTGTGCAGCCCTGATCCGTCATTCGCCCGCAACATTAACGAAAACACGCTCGCCCTGCTTCGAGTAATCGAATTCCTCACGCGCGACGCGCTCAATATACGCATCGTTCTCGGAATCGTCCAGCTCATTGACCTGCTTCATTTCGTCATTTTTGACTTCCTGGATCACAATCTCTTCGTTGATCTCCTCGAGCTGCGCCTTTTTTTCCGCGATCTCAACCTGCTGGTTGACAAGAGTGAAGACCACGTAAAAGGCAAACACGACAAGTACCGCGCTGACAACCGCTTTTATCAGGCGTTTGCCGTCGGATCTTTTTCGGCGATCCTTCCTCTTCCGTTCCATAAGTCTACATCCCTTTCGTGATAATCTTCACGACACAATGATTATACAACATTCTCTACCTATATTGCAAGCGGTATTTTAAAATTGCTGAAAATTTTTTTCATTTTTGTCGTGCGGCGGCTGAGAAAAGTCCGCTTTTCGCCGTATTGTCGGTAAATTTGCCGAGAATTTACCGCAAAGAGACGCCGTTTTCACAAAGCCTTCATTAAGCATCTTCACGGTCTGCTTAAAGAAAATACCGAAATATTTGAAAAGAAAGCCCGTCACAAGCCCTGCCGAGAGCCTGTAAGCGGCGAATCCGAGAAAATGGGAGCAGACTGTGAAGAAGCGGAAATGACCGTGAACTGTCACCTGCGCGAAAAGGAAGCACAAAAGCGACGCGCAAGACATAAAAACGATATCCTCGATAAAGACGGAGCGCCTTGAGTCCAGCCCCATCGCGCGAAGCAGACGGAAGATGTCGTAAAAGGCGCCGAGGAAAACTCCGAAAAGAAAGGCGCAGCGGAATATCTCGCTCTGCTCGTAAACGCTCAGATGCAAAAGCTCGCCCCCCTATCAGCGGAAAAGCCTCTTGAATACGTTTTCGCGCGGCCGGTTTTCCGTGTATATCAGCGCGGAGATCTCTCCCTCGACCGTAAGCTCGCCCGTCTCAACGGAAAGGCGCTTTATGTTTAGCCTCTCGCCCTGAATCGTGAGCTGACCGTAGTCCGTATAGGCGACGACGCTTTTCTCATCAAAGCTGTCAACGTCATTTACGCCGGAAACGGTCAGGTCGGAGCGGTTTTGCAGCGTAATGATATTCGGCGACCTGACGGCGTTTTCTTTTTTGTCTGTCATATGATGCACACTCCCGATCACACTGTATCGGCGCTTGCGCGCCCTGTATCGAAAGAATATGCAGGCTGCGGCCGTTTTATGACAGCACCTTATACATTTGCGGCGCCTCTTCCTTTTTGGCGTACTCGTTGATCGCCGTTACCTCGAATTTGAGCGGGTTTGAGCCGATCTGTACCTCGATCCTGTCTCCGACCTTGACGGCATACGACGCTCGCTCCGGCTTGCCGTTTACGAGCACTCGCCCGGCGTCGCACGCTTCGTTCGCAACGGTGCGGCGCTTGATTATTCTTGATATTTTCAGGTATTTGTCTAATCTCATATTCTCTCTCCCGATAAATTCTTTAAAAACAAAACGGTGCAGACCGAAGCCCGCACCGATATTAACAGGAAGATTACTTCTTGTCAACGATATCCTTGAAGCCCTTGCCTGCCTTGAATGCAGGAACCTTGGAAGCAGGAATCGTGAGCTTCTCGTGAGTTCTCGGATCTACGCCGCTTCTCTCCTTACGCTCTCTCTGCTCAAATGTGCCAAAGCCAACGATCTGTACCTTCTCGCCTTCTGCAACTGCTTCAACGATCGTGTCGATCATAGCGGAAACTGCAAGCTCTGCGTCCTTCTTTGTGAGGTCAGTCTTGTCTGCGACCTTTTTGATGAGTTCTGTCTTGTTCATAAAAAAATCCTCCATTTTCTGCGTGTGCAGTATATTGTTTCTGTATTTTGAACCGCCCGGTAATGAGGTCTTGAATTTATTACTTTCCCGACGATTCCTTAGCCTGATCCCAGAACGAGTCAAGCTCCGATAAACTAAAATCTTCCCACGCCTTCCCCTGAGCGGTTACGGCGTTCTCGACCTCGCGGAAGCGGGCGAGAAACTTTTCGCAGGCGTCGTAAAGAGCCTTTTCGCTGTTTACCCCTGCCATTCTGACTACGTTCACGGCTGCGAAGAGAAGGTCTCCTGCCTCCTCGGCGACCGCATTTTCGTCACCCTTGCCGAGTGCGTCGCAAAGCTCCGAAAGCTCCTCGGGCACCTTCCGGCAGGCGTCCTCTATCTTTTCAAAATCGAAGCCGACCTTTGCGGCTTTCTTCTGCATCTTCTGAGCTCTCATCAGCGCAGGGAGCGAACGGGCGATGCTGTCCATCGCGTCCGACTGCGTCGATTGATCCTTCGTCTGCATCTTGATCTTGTCCCAGTTTTCGAGCACCTTTTCGGTCGTGTCGGCCTTTACGTTTCCGAATACGTGAGGATGACGGATTATCATCTTGCGGCACACTTCGTCTGCAACGTCGTCGATATCAAAAACGCCCTTTTCGCGCTCGATCTGAGTGTGGAAAACGACCTGGAGCAGGACGTCGCCAAGCTCCTCTTTGAGGCTTTCGGGATCGTCATTGTCGATCGCCTCGATCACCTCGTACGTTTCCTCGATAAAATCCTGACGGATCGTCTTGTGAGTCTGCTCCTTATCCCACGGGCAGCCGTCGGGAAGGCGCAGGCAGCGGACGACCTCGACAAGATCGTCAAAGTTGTATCTGTCTTTAAATTGAAACTCCATTTTTTTCTCCGAAAAAATATAGATAAGACCGCTCAAAAGCCAGCAGTAATATTGTACCTCAAAACTCTGCTTTTTTCAAGGGCATTTTTCATTTTTATTCAAAATATTGCAATAATTCTCATATTTTCGAGAATACACAGCATAATAACGGCAAAATGTGAATTTTAAAATTCATATAAGATGGTACTTCTCCAGAAGAGCCGCTATTTTAGCGCCCTTCGGCACCATGAGGATATCCTCCTTCGTGATCGCGCGGAAGACGAGCAGGAATACGGCGTAAACGACGCAGGCAACGGCAACTGCACCGAGCGTCGCAATCAGCAGACCGACCGTTCTTGCCGGCACTACCTTTGCGAGCAGCGTATATGTGAGCCATGAAGCGAGAATACATATCACAGACGCCGCCAGCGGCTTTAGCACGGCGACGCGGAAGTCCGGAATTATGCCCGTCTCCTTTATGAGGACGTAGATCGAAACGATAATAACGAATGTGTAGCAAAGCAGCGTACCGATCGAGCCGCCCTGAACGTTGATCTGCGGAATGCCGCAGAAGATGTAGTTCGAGACGACCTTAATAAGCATACCGATCGCGTACAGCTTTAGCGGCATATCGACTCTGCCGACTGCCTGGAGCATACTGCACATAGGCGTTGCCGCCGCGAAAACTATGACAGCAATGCCCATCAGCTTGAGCACCTCGACGGAGATATCCACGCCGTCGGTGCTGCCGTATACGAGGTGCATGATCGGGCCTGCGAGCGCGGTGAGGCCGAGGCCGGCAGGTATCGTAAATACGAATGTGACGCGCATTACCGTTTCGATGCTGCGCTTGAGGTTGTCGCGGTTGCCCTTTGTGTACGCCTCCGTCACGTTCGGGAGCGCCGTTGTGCCGAACGCCTGAGTGACGGTGACGACGAGGTTCATGATCGTGAGTGCGTAGCTGTAACAGCCCCAGAGGTAGCTGTGAACAAGGCCTTCCTCAACCTTTTCCGGAGGTATCATGCCGGGGTACTGCGAGAGCAGCGCGTCCGGGATACGCTCCATCATGTGGATAAGGCGGCGCTGGATAAGCATTGAATCGACCGTGCCGGCGACGCTCATTATAAGCGCACCGAGGCCGATCGGGATCGCCGTCCTGAGAAGGATCCGGAACGTCTCGCGCTTCTTTCGCGGCTTGGGCGCTGCGGCGTACATCTCGGGAGTTACAGCGTCTCCCTCGATCCTGTAACGAAGGTAGATGTACATAAAGCTGCAGAACGAGCCGAGCGTGATGCCGAAGATCGCCGCGGCTACGGAGTATTTCAGGAGAACTCTTTCGTCCGTAATGCCGAAGAGCTTTCCGCCGTAATTCATCATTATATATGCGGAGGAGTAGCCGACAAGCAGCTTGACGAGCGCCTCAACGACCTCCGAAACAGACGTCGGCACCATGTTCCTCATGCCCTCGTAATAACCGCGGTAAGCGGAGACGAGGCAGCCGAAAAATATAGCCGGCGCAAGGACGAGCATTGAGACGAACGAATCCGGCGACTTGATGATCCTGACGTAGAAGAAGCTGAAAAGGATCATCAGAAGGAACGCGATCACTCCGGCGATCACGAAGAACGGGATAGCGACATCCTTGATGCGGCGGACGTCCTTGTAACGCCCCTTCGACATACTCTCCGAGACCATTCTTGAAACGGCGATCGGGAAGCCGGCAGTGGCAAGCGTAAAGAGAGGGATATACAGCTCGTAGGCGTTGCTCAGAAGAGCGGCTCCGACGGGACCGTAAAGCCTTGAAAGGCTTACCTTGTAAAGCATTCCGATGATCTTGACGATCAGCAGGCACAGCGTCAGGATAGCCGCGCCCATGATAAAGCTCTGTTTGTTGTTCGCTTTCGTCTTCTTCAAGTGAACTCCTCTTTTCGGTTCGTTTGTGACCGGGCATGATCCGTTTCCACTATACGCGCGGCCGGGTAAAAGTATAACACAAATTGCTTCTGATGTCAACGAAAGGTAATACACTGCCGTGACAGCAATGTATTACCTTTCACGTAAGTTTTTGTACTTGATTACTCAGCGTCCGGCTCGTCGGGCGTCTCTGCGGGAGCAGCCTCAGGCTCCGGCTGCTTTTCGAGAGTTACCTCAGCGGCTTTCTCGGACGTGTAGGAATGGGCGAAATCGAGAGACGATCCGCACCTCTTGCAGAAGATGCTGTCAACGGAATTCTTGCAGCAGCACTTCGGGCAGATTATCCTTCCGGAGTCGGCCGTGAGGGATTCCTGAAGGCTTTTAAGCTCGCCGATCAGAACCGTGATATTGGCGACGTACTCGTCGATAACGCTCTGATCCGTCTTGCCTGCTGCGCTCGTGTCGTAGATATAGCGCCCGAGAGACTCGAACTGCGAGGAGATCTTCGACTTTAGCTCTGCCGAGGAGACTCTCGCCTTCGATCTGTCAACGATCTCCGAGGCTACCTTTCCGACGGAATCAACGGCAGCCGCCGCATTAACAATTACATCATCAAATAAACTCATTTTATATTCCTCCCTTTTCGGAAGCACATCTGCTTCCACTCTACTAATTTTCCGCAGTGCGGCGTGATGATGCACCGCCTGCAATTATATTATATCACTCGGCAAAAACAAAATATAGTACAAATTGTAAATTTTGGGTGCACGTGATATCAGTATTTATACTTGCCCTTGCCGATGAACTCCCTGAGCAGGGAATCCTCCGGGACGCAGCTCTCGCTGATCGGCTCGAAGACGCTTGCGCGTCCGATCAGATCCTGCGCGTAGGCGTACTCCTCGTGGCCGGGCGTTACCTTGCGGAGGATATCAACTGCCTCGCTCGCCGTGATGCACGGCTCGTAGATGTGGATCGAGTTTATCGTGATATCTCCGGAGTACTTGAACGGAACGATGTACTTTTTCTCGCCGTTGAGGACGTCGCTCCACATTCCGATCGTATGCTCTGCCGTGCTGCCGCGGAACTTGTAGTCGCGGACGAGGCGGCGGAGAAGCCGAAGCTCGCAGGCTGTGAGGAAATACCCTTTGACGCCCGACTTATGTATCCCCTGCTTTACGCTGATGTATATTTTTTTCAGCGCGCCGGTTGATTCGATATGCTCCGTGAATATCGGGTTGAGCGCGTGGATACCCTCGATTATCGCGATCTTGCCGCCCTTGAGGCTGATGTGTATCGTCTTGCCCGTCGGCTCGCTCTTGGCGAAGTTGAACGTCGGGATATCGCTCTCGCCGCATCTCAGAAGCTCCTTGATCGAACGCTCGATTTCCGGGATATTCAGCGCCTCGACGCACTCGAAATCCGGCCTGCCCTGCGGCGTGCGCGGCACATTTGCCTCGCCGAGGTAAAAGTTATCCATAGAGATGATCTCGGCGCAGCTTCCGAGAGCCTCCAGCTCCTCGCCGAGCATTTTCGCCGTCGTTGTCTTTCCGGAGGCGGACGGGCCGGCGAGCATCACGACTCTGCATTTCTCGCCCGAATCGAGGATCCGCCGCGCTATGGAGCGTATATCGGCGCGGTATGCGTGCTCTGCCTCGAGCACGAACTGCACGGGATCGAGCTTCGCAAATTCGTTTATTTTATCGACGGTAAGTGCATACCGCCGGTATGAGTTACCTAAATTTATCATAGAATCGTTCAATTCCTTCCTTGCGAGCGATAAGCTCGTCAAACCGATCTATATATTCATATGGGTATTTGTAGTTAAATATACGCTCGATCTCGCTCATTCCGGCACTCAGCTTCGTAACGGCGCCGGCGCCGCACGCGAGGATCGTCTGCGTTTCGTCCATGATGAAGACGTTGTAATAGCCCTCCTTGCCGGGCTTCGACCAGCCTGTGTTCTCCAGGTTGCCGACCATTCTGCTCTGGCGGTAGAGGTAATACGGCGCGTAACCGCAGGCGTGGAGCTTTTTGTCGGCGTACGAGAGCATTTTTGCCGCCTCCTCCGCCTCCTGCCTGTTTATCATCAGCCCCTCCTGCGTGAGCCTTGACGCGCGTTTCATTGAGAGAGTGTGTATCGTTATGCTCTCCGGCGAGAGGTCTGTAATGCCGTCGAGCGTTTTTTCAAAGCCGGAGGACGTATCTCCGGGCAGACCGGCGATCAGATCCATGTTGATGTGGTCAAAGCCGCATTCCCGGGCTTCGGCGAAGCAGTCAAAAATATCGGCGGCGGTATGACGTCTGCCGACGAGCTTTAGCACCTCGTCGTTGAGCGTCTGAGGATTGATGCTTATCCTGTCTACGGCAGCGCTCTTCATCGCGAGCAGCTTTTGAGACGTTATCGTGTCGGGGCGGCCTGCCTCGACGGTGAATTCGCGGCAGCCCGACATATCGAAGCGCCTGCGAACTGTTCTCAGCACACGCGAAAGCTGATCCGCGTCAAGCGTTGTGGGCGTGCCGCCGCCCATGTAGACAGATTCCAGCCTGAGTCCGAGGCGAGAGGCAATGTCCGCCGTCGCTTCAAGCTCACGGCAGAGAAGCTGCGTGTACGGCTCGATCAGGTGCTTCGTCCTCTCCGTTGAGGCAGAGACGAACGAACAGTAGCTGCAGCGGCTCGGGCAGAACGGAACGGAGATATACAGGCTGAACGACAGCGGCGTCGTCTTTTTCAGGATCTCGCCCTCGTTTTTCTCCGTCTCGGCGGCGAGAGCCGTTTTTTCGGGAGAGACGCGGAAAACGTCGGTGAATCTGCGGACGGCATACTCCTGTCCGCCCTCCTGCGTCAGCCGGCGGAAGAGCTTGATCGGGCGGACTCCCGTCAGAACTCCCCACGGCGGCGTAACGCCCGTCGCCTTCGTCAGGAGCGAAAAAAGAAGAAGCGCCGCTTCAAGCTCGGCGTCGTCTCCGGGATCAAGCTGCTTCTCCGATTCTTCGCAAAAGTCGTTGACGCACACCCTTACAGACACAGAGCCGTCCGTCCGGGAAACGACAATAAACGACGGCTCGCTGCCGTCGTAACTGCCCTTTATGGATTCAAGGCGGTAATTCGGGAAAAAAACACCGGTCAGCTTGTCGATCTCATAGTTGAAATCATTGTTTTCGTAAAAAATCTTGATCTTCAGCATTTACAGCAACAGCGCAAACGCACGGCTTCGACGTCATGCGAGGTACGGGTTTGCGTTTCTCTCCTCTTCAAGTGTAGTTGATCGGTCATGACCGGGGTATACGCGAAAATCACCCGGCAGCGCCGCAAGGCGGCTCAGAGACGCTCTGAGCTGAGCGTAGCTTCCCG
>CADAYJ010000062.1 GCA_902792115.1 uncultured Ruminococcus sp.
CGGCAAAAGTCACCAAAAGCGTGCCAAAGAGGGGGGCGAAGCAAGTGAACCTGTGGTGACCGGTGCTTCGTCCCCCTCTTTGGGATCTCCCCCCGTGAGGTTCTATCCCGGCTTTAATGATGAGGGTTGGTCGGAGTAGGCGCTCGCAATGCTCGCGTATTTGCTGTGTTCCCGTATTTCAAAAGATAAGAGCCGGTTTGAATGTGCGCTCGCATTGCCTCCGTATTCGCTGTGTTCCCGTATTTCAAAGACAAGAGTTATTTTGAATATGCGCTTGCCCACGGTATTGTGAGTATTCGCAGACGCGGAGATGGAGTGGCGGATTTGTCAGATGTACCACCGGAACTGCCTGCAGGCGCTCGCCTGCCCCTGTATTCGCTGTGTCCGCGTGTTTCAAAGACAAGAGTTATTTTGAGTGGGTGCGCGCAAGGCTTGCGGTTTTGCTTTGACCAAGTTATTTGAAATAAAAACTTCAGCCGCCGGTGCTCTGCCGGCGGCCTTGATGTTTGCGCTGTATTACTTGCACGAGCCGCCGTTTTCGCAGCTCTTTCGCTCGAAGCTCTCGCAGTCTACGCACTGGCAGATCGTCGGATCCGGCTCGTGCGTGCCGATGGAGACGCAGCCGAGAGAACAGTAGTTTACGCCGGAGCAGTGATGCTCGCATTCGTCAACGGTGCATTTGATGCTGTGGTTAGCGTTCTTTTCCATAGTGGATACCTCGCTTTTGCGTTTTTTCGTAGTATGAGAGCGACCGCGTTTGCCTGATCGCTCCCTTGTTGTATTATCCCCGTTTTGCGCGCTGTTATTCGGGGGAAACGCCGGCTGAGGCGAAATTTTTTCACAAGCAGCGTGATTTTGCCGGTCAAACTGCGCGGATATATGTATTGTTGTGCTTATTTTTCGTTATGTGGAAAATTAATTGGTGAATAAAACCATTCGATATCTATTGACAAAGCCGGAGTTTTGAGTTAAAATATTTAGCGTGTTAGTTTACCGGCTTTAGTGCATAAAAGCACAAAAGCAAAAGTTCAATTTATGTAAGGAGAAATAACAATGGCTAAGACTAAGAGAATTTTTGCCGGCGCACTCGCGGCTGCAGTTGCCGCTCTCGCGCTTGTGGGCTGTGATTCCAAGGACAGCGCAAGCTCCGGCGAGCAGATCGAAAACAAGACCTACACCGTAGGCGTTTGCCAGCTCGTTCAGCACGACGCTCTCGACGCGGCAACGAAGGGCTTCCAGGATAAGCTCACTGAGCTTCTCGGCGAGGACAAGGTGAAGTTTGACGTTCAGAACGCGCAGGGCGATTCCGCTAACTGCACAACGATCTGCAACCAGTTCGTATCCTCCAACGTAGACCTCATCATGGCGAACGCTACTCCGGCTCTCCAGGCTGCATTCACGGCAACAGAGACGATCCCGGTGCTCGGCACCTCCGTTACACACTACGGCACGGCGCTCGATATCGCCGACTGGAAGGGCTATTCCGAGAAGAATGTTTCCGGTACGTCCGACCTTGCTCCGCTCGACAAGCAGGCTGAAATGCTCCACGAGCTTTTCCCCGACGCAAAGAAGGTCGGTCTGCTCTACTGCTCCGCGGAGGCTAACTCCAAGTTCCAGATCGACACGATCACTCCCACACTCACCGGCTTCGGCTACGAGGTCAAGGAGTACACATTCTCCGACTCCAACGATATCGCAGCAGTTGTAACTTCTGCCTGCGACGAGTGCGAGGTGCTTTATATCCCGACAGATAACACGGCGGCTTCCAACACGGGCATCATCGACAACATCGCTGCTCCGAAGAAGATCCCGGTAATCTGCGGCGAGGAGGGCATCTGCTCCGGCTGCGGCGTGGCTACGCTTTCCATCAGCTACTATGACCTCGGCACGGCTACCGGCGAGATGGCTTACGAGATCCTCGCAAAGGGCGCAGACATCTCCAAGATGGAGATCCGCTACGCTCCGACAACGAAGAAGTACGACAAGGCAAGAGCTGAGGCTCTCGGCGTAAAGATCCCCGACGATTACAAGGCGATCGGCGAAGAGGACGCTCCTGCTCAGGAAGCAGCCGCAACGGACGAGAATGTCGCTATTGACGATATAGCAGGCTGATCCTGATTCCGGTTAATCAATAATCAACGAAGTATTTGGGGTGCGATTTTCCACACCCCAAATATTTGCTATTTTCGGGCTTGCGAACGGGTGCGCGTAAGCGGCACAGGTTTCCTGTCCACATATAGAAACGGTGAAATAAATGGCTCCAATTATTGAATATTTTTCGTCATTAAATCCAATGACGTTCTTTTCCCAGCTGCCCGGCAATATCGCGCAGGGCATAATCTGGGGCTTGATGGCGCTCGGTCTGTTCATCACGTTCCGTCTTCTGAACTTTGCCGACCTTACGGTAGACGGCTCGTTCGCAACGGGCGGCGCTGTAACGGCTGTGATGATAATAAACGGTGCGCCGGCATGGCTCGCGGCTCTTGTCGCACTTGCGGCAGGGCTTATGGCAGGGCTTGTCACGGGCTTTCTTCACACAAAGCTCGGCATTCCCGATATCCTCTCGGGTATCCTGACTCAGATCGCGCTTTACTCCGTGAACCTCAATATCATGGGCAAGGCGAATCTCCCCGTCAGCTACCGCAACTATAAGCTGATCCTCTCCGCGAGCAACATCAAGCTCGCTATCCTGATCGGCCTGATCTTCGCGTTTTTCGTGATCGGGCTTATGTACTGGTTCTTCGGCACGGAGTTCGGTTCCACGATCAGAGCGACGGGCAGCAACCCCGACATGAGCAAGGCGCAGGGCATCAACATCAACACGGCGAAGGTCGTGGCGCTCGCGCTTTCAAACGCTCTCGTTGCGCTTTCCGGCTCGCTTTTCGCCCAGTATCAGGGCTTCGCGGACGTCAACATGGGACGCGGCGCGATCGTTATCGGACTTGCAGCCGTAATTATCGGAATGGTCATAGGCGACGCGATCTTCCGCAAGAAGAGCAATTTCATCATCAAGCTGCTCTTCGTCGTTGTCGGCGGTATCCTTTACTACATAGCTATGGGCATCGTTCTCTGGCTGAAAATGCCGACGGACGACACGAAGCTCTTCACGGCTGTGATCGTTGCGCTCTTCCTCGCGGTGCCGAATCTGAAGGAGATGTCGAAAAACTCCTTCTCGAGAGCCGCAAAGCGGAACAGCAAGAATATGAAGGTGGAGGCGAAGAAGGATGCTTGAGATCAGAGACGTATACAAAACCTTCAACCCCGGCACGATCAACGAGAAAATGGCTCTCCGCGGCGTAAGCCTTAAACTCAACGACGGCGACTTCTGCACCGTTATCGGCGGCAACGGCGCCGGAAAATCGACGATGCTCAATTCCATCGCCGGCACATGGCCTGTTGACAACGGCATGATACTCATTGACGGGCAGGACGTTTCCGGTCTTCCGGAGCACAAGCGCGCACCCTTCCTCGGAAGAGTTTTCCAGGATCCGAGAATGGGAACGGTCGCGGATATGGGCATCGACGAGAACCTCGCTATCGCCGCGAGGCGCGGAAAGAGAAGAGGCCTCTCGTGGGGCGTAACGAAGGCGGAGCGCGAGAAGTACCGCGAGCTGCTGAAGCAGTTTGACTTAGGTCTGGAGGACAGGCTGACGGCGAAGGTCGGTCTTCTCTCCGGCGGTCAGCGCCAGGCGATCACGCTGCTGATGGCGACGCTCAAAAAGCCGCGCGTTCTCCTTCTCGACGAGCACACGGCGGCGCTCGATCCGAAGACGGCGGCGAAGGTGCTGGAGCTTTCGGACAAGATCATCTCCGAGCACAAGCTGACGGCGCTGATGGTAACTCACAACATGAACGACGCGATCACCCACGGCAACCGCCTCATCATGATGAACGACGGAAAGGTGATCCTCAACATCAGCGGCGAGGAGAAGAAGAAGCTCACCGTTGACACGCTCCTTGCGAAGTTCAAGGAGGTAAGCGGCTCGAATCTCTCCAATGACAGAATGCTGCTGGAGAAATAATCGGTTTGTCCCCGGGCGCGTGCAGCTGTGCAAGCCCTGCGTGACCGGTGAATAATAATGGAAAGAAAATGGAGGAAAATTAATATGAAAAACATCAAGAGGATCATGGCGGCAGTTCTTGCCGGCGCAATGATCATGGCTTTCGCCGCTTGCGACACAAAGGAAACGACGGACGACACATCAAGCGCGGCAGACAGCGCCGTAACGGAGAGCGCGGCTTCCGCACAGGAGAGTGCTCCGGCTGAGACGGCAGGCGAGATCAAGTTCGCGACGGACGGCAAGCTCACAATGGCTACGAACGCATCCTTCCCTCCGTATGAGTACTACGAGAACGAGAAGATCGTCGGCATTGACGCGGAGGTAGCGGAGCTTATCGCTCAGAAGCTCGGCGTGGAGCTTGAGATCAAGGACATGGAGTTCGGCTCGATCATCGGCGCAGTTCAGACGGGCGCCGTTGACATGGGCATGGCAGGCATGACGATCACAGAGGACAGACTCAAGACGGTAGACTTCTCCGATTCCTACGCGACGGCTGTTCAGGTCGTTATCGTCAAGGAGGACAGCGAGATCGCGACGGTTGACGATCTCCAGGGCAAGAAGGTCGGCGTTCAGGAGAACACGACGGGCGATATCTACGCCTCCGATGATCTCGGCGAGGAGAACGTAAAGCGCTACAACAAGGGCAACGACGCCGTTGCGGCTCTTGTTTCCGGTGTTGTTGACGCCGTTATCATCGACAACGAGCCGGCGAAGTCCTTCGTAGCGGCTAACGAGGGACTCAAGATCCTCGACACGAGCTATGCGGACGAGCAGTACGCGATCGCGACGAACAAGGACAACAAGGCTCTCACAGAAGCTATCAACAAGGCTCTCGGCGAGCTGAAGGCAGACGGTACTCTTGACGAGATCGTAGCTAAGTATATTCCTGCAGAGTAATTGCTGCAAAAGCAAAGGGCTGCTTTCGGGCAGCCCTTTTTGGGTATTTCCGAAAACGCTGCTCAGTTGAACTCTGAGAATGAGGGGGAAAAGAAATGACAGTATACGCTGCGAAGCCCTTTGCGGAATGGGCTGAGGATTTCAAGGCAAGATTCATAAATGACTTTATTACGGACAACCGCTGGAAATTCCTTTGGAACGGTCTCGGAGTCACGCTGAAAATCACGGCAGGCGCTCTGGTTATCGGCGTGATCCTCGGCTTCCTTGTTGCCGCGATCCGCGCAACGCACGACAAAACGGGCAAGCTGCGCTTTCTCAACGCGCTGGCGAAGCTGTATCTTACGGTCATACGCGGAACGCCGGTCGTCGTTCAGCTTCTCATAACGTACTTTGTTATCCTCGCGCCGCTCGGCGTGAACGAGGTGCTCGTCGCGATATGCGCCTTCGGCATAAACTCCGGCGCGTACGTGGCGGAGATCGTAAGAGCAGGAATCATGTCGATCGACAACGGGCAGTTCGAGGCAGGGCGCTCGCTAGGCTTCAATTATCCGCAGACGATGTGGTTCATAATACTTCCGCAGGCGTTCAAGAATATCCTGCCGGCGCTGTGCAACGAGTTTATCGTGCTGTTGAAGGAGACGTCCGTTTCCGGTTACGTAGCGCTTCAGGATCTGACGAAGGGCGGCGATATCATCAGAGGAAGGACGTTCGACGCATTCCTGCCGCTGATCGCCGTAGCGCTCATTTACCTTGTGATCGTGCTGATACTTACGAAGCTCGTATCAATCCTTGAAAGGAGGCTGAGAAGCAGTGAGCACTAAGAAGCAAAAGCCGAAGTCCGCGCCCAAAGCGGAAAAGAGCGAAGCTGTGAAGCCGGAGCAGGCTGAAAAAAAGGAGATTCCCGAGGAGCTTCTGAAGCCGGACGCCGAGGTGCAGCCCGAGGGCGGCGTAATGACGGAGAGCCTCATCATGGTGAGGAACCTTGAAAAGCACTACGGCGAGCTGCACGCGCTCGACGGCGTGAGCATGAACATCGAGAAGGGGGAAGTGGTCGTTGTTATCGGCCCGTCCGGCTCCGGAAAATCGACGTTTCTGCGCTCGCTCAACCTGCTTGAAATGCCGACGAGCGGCGAGCTAATATTCGAGGGCGTCAATATGCTCGACAAGCACGTTGACATAAACGTCCACCGCCAGAAGATGGGCATGGTGTTCCAGCACTTCAACCTCTTTCCGCACATGACGATCATGAAAAACATCACGATCGCGCCGATGAAGCTGCTTAAAAAGAGCAGAGCGGAGGCGGAGGAAAAGGCGCACAGCCTCCTGAAAAGAGTCGGCCTTGACGACAGAGCCGAATCATACCCCTCGCAGCTCTCGGGCGGTCAGAAGCAGCGCATCGCGATAGTCCGCGCGCTCTGCATGGAGCCGGACGTGATGCTCTTTGACGAGCCGACGTCGGCGCTCGATCCCGAAATGGTCGGCGAGGTGCTTGACGTCATGAAGAGCCTCGCAAAGGAGGGCATGACGATGGTCGTCGTCACCCACGAAATGGGCTTCGCGAAGGAGGTCGCCGACCGCGTCGTATTCATGGCGGACGGCAAGATCCTCGAAACAGGCAGCCCCGAGGAGATGTTCAGCAATCCTAAAACAGATAAGGCAAAGCAATTCTTAGCAAGCGTCCTCTCCTAACCGCCGGGTATGCACCCGGGGGCAGTTCCGGGCGGCTCTAATGTGACGGAGAATTGGTCTCCGCGTTTTGAAGTCGTTTTGAAGTACTATGAAAAATCGGTCTTTTTCATGATACATTATTCTGAAAAAGACCGATCAGTATTATAAAAAGAGGAAAATTACAATGCTTGCGTTCTATATCCCAATATGAATTGTAGTGAACGTCGTGAATACTCACAAGAGGAGCTGTCCGACCCGAAAAAGGCAGAGGAGCTTTTTGATTACTGTCAGATATTGCACGCATATATCACAGAAGACGGCTGGTCTTTTCTTATCAGTCATTACGGTTGGGAAAAGCTTTATGAGATCAATAATCTCAGCGGTTGGTTTGACGCCGAGAATACAGATGATTATAAAGATTATGTAAAAAGTGCTGTCGAGGACGCAAAAGCATTCAGCTGATCGACAAAATCGAGCATTTACCGAGGCGCGAAATTACGTGTCGTAAAAAATGTGTAAAAATGCGTTATAAAAATTCAAAAAACACTTGACAATCCAGCCGGAACGTGGTAGTATAATTGAAGCAATAAAGCAAGGCGTATTTCGCTTTCACCTGTGGGGTGTCGTCTGCACGGGTCAATACTAATTCATAACGAGGCTGTATCCTGCATATAATACAGTCAAGTTGTGCGGTGTTGAAGCAGACGGGCGATCGTCTGCGTTTTTTATTGATATTTTCGGTTACGGAGGTGCTTACAATTAGCAAGAAGGAACTTTACATCAACGAAGAAATCCGAGGCAAAGAGCTGAGAGTCATTGATTCCGACGGTACTCAGCTGGGTATTCTCTCTTCACAGCAGGCGCTTGCGCTCGCAGAGGAGAAAAATCTCGACCTTGTAATGATCTCGCCGCAGGCAAAGCCGCCGGTATGCAAGATCATGGACTACGGCAAGTTCAAGTTTGAGCAGGCGAGACGCGAGAAGGAGAAACGCAAGAATCAGAAGGTCGTCGATATCAAGGAGGTAAGGCTTTCTCTCAACATTGATACTCACGACTTCAACACGAAGCTGAATCACGCCCTGAAGTTTATCGGAAAGGGCGACAAGGTCAAGGTCTCGATCCGTTTCAGAGGCAGAGAGATGGGACACCCCGAGCTCGGCACGGAGATCATGAAGAAGTTCGCCGACGCTTGCAGTGAGGTCGCAGTCGTTGAAAAGCAGCCCAAGCTCGAAGGAAGAAGTATGTTGATGTTCCTTGCTCCCAAGCCGACAAAGTGATACCAAGGAGGAAAATATTATGCCAAAGATCAAGACACACAGTGGTGCAAAGAAGCGCTTCAAGCTCTCTAAGAACGGTAAGGTCATCCGTGCCCACGCAAATAAAAGTCACATCCTCAACAAGAAGACCACAAAGCGCAAAAGAGGACTGAGAAAGACGACGGTCGCTGACAAGACGAACGTAGCACAGGTAAAGAGACTTATTCCTTACAAGTAATAAGGCAGCTTTATCAGCGAAGGACTTTCAAAAAAGCAATAACCATAATGGAGGTAAGATAAATGGCACGTGTTAAGGGTGCGATGATGACTCGCAAGAGAAGAAAAAAGGTTTTAAAGCTGGCTAAGGGTTACTGGGGTGCGAAGAGCAAGCACTTCAAGATGGCAAAGCAGGCTGTCAACAAGTCCGGCAACTACGCTTTTATCGGCCGCAAGCAGAGAAAGAGAGATTTCAGAAGACTCTGGATCGCTCGTATCAACGCTGCCTGCAAGCTCAACGGCACAAACTATTCTACATTTATGAACGGTCTGAAGAAGGCCGGCGTAACGCTCAACCGCAAGATGCTCTCCGAGATCGCGATCTCCGATCCCAAGGGCTTCACACTGCTTGTTGAGCAGGCTAACAAGGCTCTTCAGTAATAATACTTAAATGTTTCAGCACCTGAGGCAATGCTCCTTGGGTGCTGTTTTCAGATTAATGATTTGCTCGGTTGAGGCAGATAATACTGCCGCGGTAGACGAATATGAAGAGAGAAGAAACGAAAAAAGAGAATAACATGACAGAGCCTGATCGTGAGGCTGTACAGCTTATCAGCGCAGAGCCTGAGCAGGAGGAGTACGCGCCCGTTCTGCGCGTGCTGATAGCGGTCGCGTATATGGGCGTGCTTGCCGCCGTGATAGGGGCGCTTGCGGCTCTGCTCGGCGCCGTCTCCGGAAGGCAGGCAGACCATAAGATTATGATGTGCGCCGGGGCGTTTTTGGCGTTTGCTGCGCTTGCCGCAGTCCTTTCGCTGATCGACCGCCGAAAGCGCAGGGAGTTTGAAAGCGCGAAGGAAAGGCTGCTTGAGAGCGCGGTGCGCTTTGAGGGCGAGGTCGTTTCCGCGGAAAAGCTCGTAAAAAGGATCAGGTACGCCAACGAATGGTTTGAAGACCGCAGCTGGCGTTTCGTCATACGCTATAACGATGAAAACGGCGATACCGTCACCGTGAAGAGCGGACGGTATCTTAACGATATATCAAACGTCTTGAAAAATACGAAGGTCACCGTTGTGAGGACGAGCGACGGCGCCCACACGTTTGAGGGCTTTGAGCTGAGAGACAACGGCGAAAAGGGCGTGACGCTCCGTGTCGCCGAGACAGGCGGCGTGACCGAGGGTGAGTAAAAAATGATCACAAGCAAGGACAACGAAACGGTCAAGCACAGCGCGAAGCTCGTGAAAAGCGCGTCTTACAGAAAGAGCTGCGGCCTGTTTACGGCGGAGGGCGTTCGCATCTGCCTCGACGGTGTGAGGTCGGGATTTAAGCCCGAATTGTTCCTCCATACGCCGACAGCCGCCGAAAAGCACCGTGCGGAGCTTGAAGAGATCGCCGGCGCTTCGGGAAGAGTTCTTGAGGTGTCAAACGAGATTTTCGCGAAGCTCGGCGATACAAAATCGCCCCAGGGCTTCTTTTGCGTCTTCAATGTGCTTGACAAACAGGAATTTCCGTATAGAATAAATAGAAGAGGAAACTATCTTGCGTGCGAACGCATACAGGATCCTTCAAATCTCGGTACGATCCTCAGAACGGCGGAGGCGCTCGGCATAGAGGGCGTTATCCTCTCGCCGGACTGCTGCGACTTCTTTTCGCCGAAGGTCGTAAGAGGGAGCATGGGCGCAGTTTTTCGTGTGCCGTCGTATACGCCGGACGATTTTTCCGCGTATATCGCGCAGCTTTCCGCACAGGGGATACCTACGTTCGCTTCTTCCCCGAGAGACGCTGATGATGTAACCTCGATCGTCTTCGACGGGGGAGTGATGCTCGTCGGCAACGAGGGCAGCGGCCTTTCCGATGAGGCGGTCGCGGCGTGTACAAGAAAGGTAACGATCCCGATGAGGGGGCGCGCGGAGTCGCTCAACGCGGCGGCTGCGGCGGCGATCCTCCTTTGGGAAATGTTTAGGGAGCCACTGAATAAATCACGTCCTGCGGACTGAGTACCCATCTCGCTTGT
>CADAYJ010000063.1 GCA_902792115.1 uncultured Ruminococcus sp.
GTTCGCGGTGACGCTGCCGTCGCCGTCAATATCGGCGAGCTTTTCCTGCTCCGGCGTGAGATCGGTCATGCCGAGGCTCGCGCGAAGAAGATCAAGAGCGTCGTTCGCCGTGATCGCATCGTCGCCGTCGATATCGCCCACCGTCTTGTCCGTCTCGGGCTTTGAAGGCTCTGTGTCGGTGTCGGAAGGCTCCGTGTCGGAGTGCTTATCATCGGTGTCGGAAGACTCCGTATCGGAATTCTCGTTGTCGGTGTCCGCAGGCTTTTCGCCGTTGTTGACCGTGATCTCAGCGACCGCCGCGCCGTTCGGATACTCGGCGGATACCGTATAAGTACCCGACTTTAATGTTCTCAGGTATTCCGGAGTGAGAATGATCTGCTTTGTCTCCTCCGTGACGTTATTGATGTAATTCTCTCTTTCCAGCGCCTCGCCGTTCACCAGCACCTCGTCCGGGTAGGCTTCCCTTGCGTTCAGGACCGTCAGTGTCAGACCGTCCTCCTGATCGGGCGTCCATTCTCTGTTTTCATCCGGCTCGAACTTCACCTTCGTGTCCACGGGAACGTATACCGAGGGATCGGTTCCGCCGTAGATCATGCCGTTTTCGTTCGCGTAGCGCTCAGCAGCCTGTCCGCCGTAGAGAATGAAATCCGTGATATCGGCGTAGCTCTTTGCGGAATTCTTGTAGTAGCCGAACGCTCTTTCGCCTATGCTCTGAACGGAGTCAGGAATGTATACATACGGCATGAGGTGGAGATACGTGTCCTGTACAAAGGCGTTGTCCTGGATCACCTGCATTTTGCTGCCGAAATTGGCCTCCATAACGGGCGCGTTCTGGAAAGCGCCCGAGTCGATATTGACGCAGCTCTCGGGGAGCGTAATGCTCGAGAGCGCCGTGCCGGCGAATGCGCCGCCGCCGATCTTCCGCATTCCCTCGCTCCAGTTCACAGTCGCAAGATTGCTGCAGTCTGTGAATATGCCCTTGGGAACGGTCTCCAGCCATGCGGGCAGGCTGACCTCGGTAATGCCGGTGCAGCCGCGGAATACCTCGTCCTCGAACTGCGTATCCGCCGAATCTGCAAAGACTACCTTTGTGAGGTTCGGGCAGAACTCAAAGGCGTGGCTGCCGACGAACTGAAGATTCTCCGTCATCGTAAGCTCCTTGAGAGCGGGGCACTTGCCGAGCGCATACTGCCCCACCTTTTCGAGCGTCGGGGGAAGAACAAGACCGTCAAAGTCTCCGTGATTGTTGAATACGTAAGGCGTGGAGGCTTCCCATGCGTCGCAGTGCGGCGGAGTTGTGCCTATCTCCTTGAGTGCGGGGGACATAACGACCGTTTTCAGGTTATCCGTTTCGCCCGTTACGTCCGTGAGCATCTTGGGAACGCTGAACGCGCCCTGCCCGATATACTCGACCTTGCCGAGGTCGAGGTATTCAAGGTCGAGGCAGCCGTCAAAGGCGTCTATGCCGATCTCCTTGATGTTGTCGGGGATAACGAGCTTTTTGAGCTGACCGTGCTTGCCGACGTCTGACGTCGAGCCGTGCTGATAGTTCCACGACGCAACGTCCTCTGCGTAGCAGTCGAGGAAGCGTGTGGGAATGACCGTCATGCTCGATGAGAACTTGATCTCGCCGACGTGGGAGTTGCCCTCAAAGCAGCGCGAGCCGACCGATTTTACGGAGTCGGGAAGAATGATCGCGTGAAGGTCGGCTCCCATGAACGCGCCGCCCCATATCGTTTCAAGCCCATCGTTAAAGGTGAAGTCGGTAAGGCTCTTGCAGCCGTGGAAGCATTCGGATCCCAGCTTCTTGACCTTCGGAGGAAGAACGATGGGGCCTAAAAGCTCTGCACACCCGCTGAAGGCGCCGTGGTTGATTATCTCCAGATCCTCGTCCTCTTCAAAATTAACGCTGCTGAGGCTTGTGCAGTATGCGAATGCGCCGCCGCCAGCAAAGTCTGTGAGGTAGTAGTCCTCGCTCGAATAGAAGGTGCCGGAGCCGATCTGACAGCAGTTGCCGAGATCGACGTCCAAAAGGGCGTGGTTGGCTTCAAACGCGCTGTCCCAGATCTTGAACGGCTTCGGAGCCACGGGCAGCTTTAAGTGTTTGATGGCGCAGAAACCGAAGCCGCTTTCAAAGATATTCTCAAGCTGGGAGCCTTCCGCAAACGTCACCGTCTGCAAAGCGTTGGGAGCGGAGCCGTCTTTGCTGCCGAAGGCGTGGCTGCCGATATGCTTTACCGTTGACGGGATCACTATCTCCTTGACCTTTCGGCACCAGCTGAACATACTGTCGCCGATCTTTTCAAGGCCCTCGCTCAGAACGATCGTCTCGACGTTCACATCATTCTGGAATCTTGAAGCTGCGTCCAAGTCGCCAAGGCGTGCGATGCCACCGAGATTCTTTAAGCCGCTGCCGATCTTGATAGACCTGAGCGGTTCAATGTCCCCAAAGGCCTGATTGCCGATAACTGTAACTGAATCGGGGATATCAAGCTCCTCAAGAGCGGAATGGCTGAAAGCCGAATCTCTGATCGTCATTAGCTTGCTGCCGAATGTGACCTTGCTCAGAGAGAGGCAGTAGGAAAATGCACCTGTGCCGATATCCGTCAGAGCTTCGGGGAACGTGACCTCCTCAAGAGACGTATTTGAAAAGGCATATTCGCCGATATACGCGCAGGTCTCGGGAAGCTCTATGGATTTAAGCCCCGTTTCACGGAAAGCGGAACCACCTATCTCCGTTATCTTTGTATCCGCGGCAAACGTTACCGTCTCAAGGTTCTTGCAGCCCGCGAACATACCGCCCTCGATCTTCTCGATCTTCGACGGAATGTTGATCTGCGTCACTGCCGTTCCCGCAAAGGTTTTTGCGCCGAAGTTTTCAAGCTGTGAGTCGTCGGGAATAACGATCTCGCTGAGCTTTGAGCAGCCCTCGAAGCTGTCTAAATAGACGAGGTTCTTCGAGACCGTGAGCTTTTCAAGATTTGCGTGATTCAGACGGTACGCCTTGATTACGGGCATTACGACCGTCTCTGTGATGACCTTGCCCTCATCGTCCTTCTTTTCGCGTCCGTCATCGTCAAGCACGGGCTTTTCAAAGGGCAGCGTTTCGGGAATGACGATATTCGTGTACCGATCGTCCGAAAGATCAATATCCTTGTAGCCTGTTATCATTACCGCGTCGATAAATGGCGTGTTTGAATCGCCGTCGTCCTCGCGGCATTGAGCAAGATTTACGTCGTCTGCCGTCAGCGTATATGGATCTGCGCTCGAAGGCGTGAATTCTGCCGCCGCACCTGAAACGGGAACGGCTTTAGCGGCAGGCTCCGCCGCCTCGAAATCCTCATTCGGAAGCACACGGCTGACGCTTGCCTCTTCTGCCTGCTGCGGTTTGATATTTTCCGCCGCAAGCGCGGAGGAAGGCGCGTTCATCAGCAGAAGCGCCGCTGCAAGAGAAACGCTGAGTATCCTTTTACATTTCATGAAATATGACCTCCTTAAATCATAGTGAATGCTATTCGGACAAATGCACGAAATAATACTTTTCGCGCGTTATAATCTATTAAAAACAGCATATCAAAATCGGCGTATAATGTCAATGGTCTTTCCGCAAATGACAAGCAGATGTTATTCGCCAAAAAATGAAATTCTGTTGCAGCGCGGCGTTTTCTCTGGTATACTGAAAAAAAGGAGGAGATATCATGAATTTCGCTGAAATACTGGAGCATTATCTCGCTATGCTCGGCTGCACCTCGCAGATGCTTTCAGAGGCATCAGGCGTGTCGCCTGCAACGATCAGCCGTTACAGCTCAGGCAGTAATACTCCGAAGCCGGGCAGCAGGAACCTGGAAAAGCTGGCGGCAGGCATTGCCGGGCTGGCGAAAGAAAAAGGGCTTGACGTCACGGAAGAAAACGTGCTCAGGCAGCTCACGGAAAGCTGCACGCCGCAGTCGGATCCGGACAGCTTCTTCGCCGACAGCTTCAATATCCTCGTCTCCAAGCTGAACATCAGCCTGACGGAGCTTTCAAAGTTTTCAAACTATCATATCTCGTATCTTTACAGGATCCGCAGCGGAGAACGAAGGCCGCGCAAGACCGACGACCTGAGAGACAGCCTGTGCAGGTATATCGCGCGCTATCACAACAGCGATACGGAAAAAACGATACTCTCGCGCCTTGCAGGAAAGGAGATCACCGACGACAGAACGCTCTATGACGCGCTTTCGGAGTGGCTGCTCGCCGATCATTCCGGCGAGACAAGATCAGATACGGCAGAGCATTTTCTCTCGTATCTCGACGACTTTGACCTTGAGCAGTACATCTGCGCTATTCCCGTCGGCGCCACCGAAATGCCCCGGCAGCTCCCTCAGATGCCTGGCGCAAAGCGGTATTACGGTCTCGAATCCTTCAAGCAGGCGGAGCTTGATTTTATCACGTCCGTTCTCCTTTCCGATTCAACGCAGCCCGTGATGATGTGCTCCGATATGCCGATGGGCGACATGGCTGCCGACCTCGATTTCGGCAGAAGATGGATGACGGGGCTTGCGCTGCTCATGAAAAAGGGCATTCGTCTGCGCGTCATACACGACCTTGACAGACCGTTTGAGGAAATGATGTACGGTCTTGAAAGCTGGGTTCCGCTGTATATGACGGGGCAGGTAAGCCCGTATTACTTCAAGTCCGTCCGAAACGGCATATACCGTCATTTGCTTTACTCGGCAGAGCATTCCGCGCTCAGAGGCGAATGCCTGACGGGCTTTCACGAGGACGGCTGCTACGACCTGGAGCTGGATCAGCGCAGCGTCGTCTACTGCCGCAAGCGGGCAAAGGAGCTGATCGGCAAGGCTTCGCCCCTGATGGATATCTACGGCGAGGATTCCATCGCCGCCTTCCGAAATTTTGAAGACAGAGAAAGCGAACACACCGGTCAGCGCCGGCGTATCCTCTCCGCGCCGCCTATCTGCACGCTTTCTGACGAATTGCTGCAAAGCATCATGGAGCGCTGCGGTGTGCCGGAGGTCGGGCAGATGCAGATCAGGCAGTATGTAAACCGGCAGCGCATCAACACAGGAAAGATATTGCAGCACAGCAGGATAACCGACGAGCTTCCCGAGCTTTCCGAGGAGGAATTTGAAAGCTATCCGATCTCCCTGTCCCTTGCGGGAATGTTTTACCCCGGGGAGCTGAGATACACCTTCGGGGAATACCGGGAGCATCTGCGGCTGACGCACGAATACGAGAAGAATCACGAGGGATACACTCTCGTCCGCTCCCCCAGGGCGGCGTTTCGCAACATACAGATACGTATCCTTCTGAACAGCTACGTCCTCATCACAAAGAACAAGCACCCGATCATACAATTCGTTATCCGCCACAGGAGCTTGTGCGACGCGATCGAGAATTTCGAGGTAACGACTCCCGACGCCGAGAATGAAAAAAATCCCTGATGAGGAGAAATTCATGCTTATTGCAGGCTTTACCCAGGCTTTACCGAAATCCCCTATCGCGCAGCATTTTTACGCAGCCGTCAAGCGTGATGATTGCTCTGTTTGCAGACCGTGATCTATCCGGCGGCTCAGTAATAATTCTTTTTTTCGTCCTCTCTTGACAAAGGGAGGACGATGCTGTATAATAAGCATACCGCGTAAACATACTAAATTGATAGGAAATATATGAAATGAGTGCCGGGCACTCCTTTCATGCTAATTTTCAGCCGATACCCTGTATCATCTAATATTAGTTATCGGCAGTGCAGCTTTTGACATCGGAGGAAAAAGCATGGATAAGGAAAGAATTTATCAGGCGATCTACGACAAATACATTGCCCCGACGAAGGTCGTCAGGAAAAACTATATCGGCGTCGAGATCGAAATGCCCGTCGTATATCTTCCGGGCGGCAGCGTTCCGGAGAATGCAGTCCACGAGACAGCAGGGCGGTTCTCCGAGCGATTCGGTTTCACCCCCGCCGGCACCGACGCCAAAGGGAACACCACCTCATTTGAGAATAAGCTCAACGGCGATATTCTCTCCTTCGACTGCTCGTATTCAAACCTTGAGCTGTCGTTCGGCAAGGCGAAAACGCTGTTTGAGGTGTACGACCGTTTTAAGGATTACTACGCCTTCCTCAACGGCCTGTTCAGCCGTGAAGGCTGCACGCTTACGGGAATGGGCATCAACCCGAACGCCTCCGAGGTTCACGGCAGACCGATCGAGAATGAAAGGTACAGAATGCTGTATCATTATCTGAATTCGTATAAGGATCACGTCTCCGAGTTCGGCATCAGCTTTCACGACCGCCCCGATTTCGGCACGTTCACAAGCGCGTCGCAGGTTCAGCTTGACGTCGGGTACGACCGTCTTATCGACGTGATAAACGTCACCGGGCTGCTTGAGCCGTATAAGTCGATGCTTTTTGCAAATTCATATATGCCGGAATATCCGCAGTATCTCTGCGTCAGAAATATGCTCTGGGAGCACAGTATGCAGGGGTACAATTCGCACAACGTCGGAATGTTCTCGCTGCCGATGCACAGCACGCGCGAGCTTGTCGAGTACATCGGAACGCAGTCGATCTACTGTACGATGCGAAACGAAAAATACGTAGACTTCAAGCCGGTGCGCGTCTGCGATTATTTCGACAAGAGCGAGATACACGGCCGTTATTTCGACGGCGAAGGATACAGGGACATCACATTCGCGCCGCAGGACAGCGACATAGACTATCTGCGTACGTTCAAGTTTGAGGATCTCACGTTCAGAGGAACGATCGAATACCGCAGCTCGTGCTGCCAGCCGATCTCCGACGCAATGACCGTCGCGGCGTTCCACACGGGAATAAACGAGCGTATCTCCGAGCTGAAGGAGCTTCTCGAAAACGACAAGGTAATTTACTCCCACGGTTACAGCCCGACGGAGCTTCAAAGAATGTTCTCAAAAAGGAAATACCCCGATTTCGTGAAAAAATCGGAGCTTTCGGCGCAGCTTCTGCGTATCCTGGAGCTTGCGAAGGACGGCCTGAAGTTCAGGGGCTACGGCGAGGAGACACTTCTGGAGCCGCTTTTTGAACGCGCACAGTCGATTACAAACCCCGCGCGCGAGATGGTAAAGGGCGTTGAAGGCGGCGTTCCCATGAGGGAATATATAGAAAAATATTCGCTGCTTTAAGCGAGGTGTATTTATGAAATATTCGGGTAATTTCGGTCTGGAGCGCGAGACGCTCCGTGTTGACAATAACGGCGCACTCTCAAAAACGCCGCACCCGTTCGGACTTGACGAACAGATCACGCGCGACTTTTGCGAAAATCAGGTCGAGCTGATAACACCCGTCTGCAAAAGCATAAACGAGGCGCTTGACGCACTGAAGCAGCTTGACGAGCGCGCAGCCACCACGCTTTCCGGCCTTGGCGAGAGCTTGTGGCTTTACAGCAACCCTCCCCACATCGAAAGCGAGAACGATATCCCGATAGCCGTTTTCGAGGGAGCATTGAGCCACAAAAGTGATTATCGTCTCGCTCTCCAGATGCGGTACGGAAAGAGGCTGATGCTGCTTTCGGGCGTACACTTCAACTTCTCATTCTCGGACGAATTCCTCGACGAAGCGTCCGGCGGCAAGACCGACAGAGCTTTCAAGGACGCTCTCTATCTGCGGCTGTACAAGCAGCTCATGACGCACAGCTTTCTGCTCGTTCTGCTGACGGCTCAGAGCGCGTATTACGACAAGTCGTTTGAAAGAGACGGCGGCTCCGGCGTGATCCTGAGCAGATATTCGTCCGTCCGAAACAGCGAGCGCGGCTATTTCAACCCGTTCGTTCCGGTGCTCGATCACACGGATATCGCAGCCTTCTGCGAAAGCGTTGAGGAGTATATCAACAAGGGTATGCTCTTCTCCGCGAGCGAGCTGTATCTGCCCGTCAGAATGAAGCCGAGGGGCGAAAACAGTCTCGCGGCGCTGAAGGACGGCGGCGTAGATCACATCGAGCTGAGAATGTTTGACCTGAACCCGAAAGCGCCGCTCGGAATAGACGGCCGCGACCTCTCGTTCGCGCATCTGCTGATGATCTATCTCGTGACGCTGCCGGACTTTGAATTTACTCCGGAGCTTCAAAAGGCGGCGATCGCCGACCACAAAAGCTCCGCCCTGCGCGAAAGGGATCCGGCGCTTGTAACGCGCGCCGAACGCATTCTGGACGAAATGACGGCGTATTTTTCCGGCAGAGACGACGCTCTCGAAACAATACAATTTGAAAGAAACAAGCTCAAGATGAGTGACGGAGAGAGATTCGAGAATTATTACCGGAGGTGATGAAAATGTGTGAGCTGTTCGGCTTTTCGGGCAGGAAAAGCGCCGATCTTACAGATCGTCTCAACACTTTTTTCTCGCACAGCGACAAGAACCCTCACGGCTGGGGGATAATGTACGGCGGCGGCATCGTTAAGGAGCCTGTCAACGCAGGCGGCAGCACGCTTCTGCCTCTGATATTAAAAGATCTTCCGCCTCAGAAGAATATGCTCGCACATATCCGCTACGCCACCGTCGGCAGCATCACGGAGGAAAACTGCCACCCGTTTTCGGGCAGCGACATCTCCGGGCGCGAATGGACGATGATACACAACGGCACGATCTACTCCGGCAAGGACACCTACAAGTATTACAAAACGCAGCTCGGCGAAACCGACTCCGAGAGACTCTTCCTCTCGCTGATCGACACCGTAAACGACGCTCTCTGCAAGGGACTGTCAAGCGAACGCGAGCGTTTCTCCACGGTGAACCGCTTCATCGCCTGCCACGCGCCGCGCAACAAGCTGAATCTCATCATATTCGACGGCGACCTACTTTACGTACACAAGAATCTCAAAAACACGCTCAGCTACAAATGCGGCAGCGACGGCGTGACGGTCTCAACTCAGCCGCTTGACCATACCGACTGGGCGCCGTTCCCCGTGGCGCAGGTGATCGCGTTCAAGGACGGCCGCGAAGCATACAGAGGTCAGTGCCACAAGGGCGTGTTCGTCCCGACGCTCGAATACATCACGGCGCTCGACGCTATGAACATTTAGGGCAGAGCAGTTATGTGAACAAGTCCAGTGAAAACGGACAATAGAAAAAAGAACCCTCCTATGATACAAGAAAAGAAAGTATCATAGGAGGAATTTTTATGGCAAGAGGATATCGACACATCTAAGAGAACGTAGAGGAAATAAGGATCAGGGATTTGTATGATAAAAGCATCATCGCATACAACTCAAAACAAAACTGACACCGATGGAATATCGATGCCTGTTCGTTGCTTAAAAATCTAATGTCTTGTCATAGACAGGTTTTTTATGCTGTCCGCACAAAATGGTACAATTC
Organism: uncultured Ruminococcus sp.; assembly: GCA_902792115.1. Taxonomy (GTDB): domain Bacteria; phylum Bacillota; class Clostridia; order Oscillospirales; family Acutalibacteraceae; genus RUG592. Next base: position 9,350 of record CADAYJ010000063.1, read on the forward strand.
AACCGGAAGGAAAAGTTTGGAACGCTTTTTGAAATATTACATAAGTATTTCCTTGCACAACAATAAAAAATGTGATATAATTTAACTGGTTTCTATTATTAATGTGAAATTTATTATAATATTATCTCTATATATTACATACATACATCTTTATGTGTCAAGAAACTATCTAAACTGTTTTGGAATTCTTTTGCAGCCGAAGTCTGCTCCTTCGGCTGAGAATTATTATTTTCAGAAAGGAACGATCATCAATGAAAAAACGAAATCTGCGAATATCTTCGTGTATCCTCATTATGACCATGCTGCTTTCCTGCTTCACAGCGTCGTTACCGATTTCGGCGCTGGATACTGCGAGCGTGGTTTCTGCTGCTACGGATCAGAAGAAGCTTCCCGAGGAGTCTAAGGGGCGAGTATTTACTATCAGATACCACCAGGGCGAAGCGACAGGAGCAATGAATTCCGACGTCGTGGTGGAAAATGGATCATTCACTATAAAAGAATGCGGATATACATATGACGGCTACGTCTTTAAGGGCTACACCGTACACAGAGAATCAGATGATACGTGGTATGTAAACGGTCACGGCTGGTTAATCATGAGAGATATTGTGCAGGGAGATTTCGACAGAAGAGTCTATCAGCCCGGTGAGACTTATTCTATGCAAACCGAATGGCTGAAAGGAGCAGACTCGAGCGATACTTTCACCTTCCGCCCTATCTGGCTCAGAGAAAAGCCGATCACTCAGTTCATTTATAACTACTCCGGTTACAATTATGTCTATGCGTGTGATGTTGACGGCACCTGCGACGGCTTATACAGCCGCAATACGGATAAGTATACTGTGGCCGTAGATCAGTCGGAGCAGCTTAACGGCCGCGGAAGCATAAAGATTGATTTAATTACGGACGAAAATCTTCCCGGAGACCTCGGTCTGATAACGAATTCGTCCAGAGAGCATACAAGTACCTTTGCAGGCAAGAACTGCAAGATAACGCTGCTGTTCTGGGCAAAGTCTTCGGTGCCGGACACAAAAATGTATTTGCGCTGGGGATTTAT
>CADAYJ010000064.1 GCA_902792115.1 uncultured Ruminococcus sp.
CAGTGGCTCCTTAATCTTTTGCAGCCTTTAAAGAAGCCGCTTCCCTCTCTGAGCACACGATCCGGTATCGTAACGCTTGAGACAGCGCACCCGGAAAAAACGTCGCTTCCGACCGAAGTCAATGACTCAGGGAGATAAATGCTTGTAAGCTAGCTGCAGCCGGAAAAAGCGCTGCCTCTGATCGAAGTCACGGAATCCGGTATAACAATGCTTGCAAGCGAGGTGCAGCCGTAAAAAGCGCGGCTTCCAATCGAAGTCACGGCTTTTCCATTAATGCTTGATGGTATGGTCACATTTTCGCTGCTGCCGGTGTAACCTGTGATCTCCACCGTTCCGTGGTTCAGAACGGTGTACTTGAAGTCTCCGTAAGTCTCAGCAGAAGCCCGAAGTGCGGCCGAAGGCAAAACGAGCGTTGACGCGAGCAAAAGGACGCTCAGAAGCAGACAGACGAGGTTGCGTGGTTTTTTCATGGATATCCTCTTCTTTGATAATTTGCCCTTGAAGAACATACCTTCAGATCCGTATTTATTGTTGATACTATTATACCATACGCCGCAGGCAATGAAAATACAGAAAATGGGGGCGGCTGTTTGTGCATTTTAACGATTGACTCGGGAATAAAAAAATTGAAATTTTCCCCGATATAGTGTATAATAGGAAAGAATGAGTAAAACTGCCGAAAATTTATCGTGTTAGCATAGTAACACTTTACTTGACTAATACGAGAAAGTGTGCTATAATACACATCGGCGGTTTTGAAAAGGTGCTTTTGATCAGTGCATTAAAGCGCCGCGGCGCAAACAGACAGATTGGTGGGAAAGAAAATGAGCAGCAAAATAGGCTTTGCAAACGAAGAAGCGGCTGTAATGGAGCTGAGCCGTATGTACAGGCAGTTCGGTTTCAAGCATTTTAAGATGAGTAAATTCGAGGAGTACGATCTCTACGCGCAGAACAAGGACTTTCTGCTCGGCAGCAGCGTTATCACCTTCACGGACACGAACGGCAGCCTCATGGCTTTGAAGCCGGACGTGACGCTCTCGATCGTCAAAGGCTCGAACGATGCGTTCACCGAGCCTGAAAAGGTGTATTACAGCGAGAACGTGTACCGCGTCGATAAGGGCACGCATCGCTTCAAGGAGATAATGCAGCTCGGCCTCGAGTGTATCGGAGAGGTCGGCGCGTACGAAACGAGCGAGGTTATCCTGCTTGCGAAAAAGAGCCTCGACGCCGTCTGCTGCAGAAATATCCTCGATATCTCGCATATGGGCTTTCTTCTCGGTCTGATCGAGGACGAAAACCTCAGCGATAAGCACCGCGCGCGGCTCATCGAGTGTATCCGCTCGAAGAATACGCTTGAAATGGAGAAGCTCTGCGCGAGCTACGGCATCGGCTACGAGACGGCGTGCGCGCTCAAAACGCTCACGGGCATCTACGGCTCGTTTGAAAAGTGCGTGGACGAGCTGAGGGCGATTAGCAGAAACGAAACGACAGACAGCGCCGTTGCGGAGCTTGAAAGCGTTTACAGCTTCCTGAAAAGCTGCGGCTGCGCGGACGGCGTGAACCTCGATTTCTCGATCGTGAGCGATATAAACTACTACAACGGCGTGATCTTCCACGGCTTCATAGACGGCGTTCCGAATGCCGTCCTCTCCGGCGGACGCTACGACAACCTTATGAGGAAATTCGGCAAGCGCTCGGGAGCTGTCGGCTTTGCTGTGTACCTCGATCAGCTCGAGCGCATGATGCGCTCCGACGAGCCGTACGACGTTGACGTGCTTTTGCTGTACAGCTCGGACGAGCAGCTCCCGACGCTCGCGCAGACAGTTATGAGCCTGACGCAGCAGGGAAAGAGCGTGCGCGCGCAGCGGTACGACGCCGGAAGCGTGAAGTACAGAACGCTCATGAAGATCAACGGCACGGAGGTAGAGACAGTTGAAACAAATGATTAATGTCGCGCTGCCGAAGGGCAGGCTCGGCGAAAAGGTACTTGATATATTTGAAAAGGCGGGCTATTCCTGCCCTGCTATCCACGAGCAGAACAGAAAGCTCATCTTTGAAAACGAGGAGACGGGCGTGCGTTACTTCTGGGTGAAGCCCTCCGACGTCTCCATCTACGTTGAGCGCGGCGCTGCCGATATCGGCGTTGCCGGAAAGGATATCCTCCTCGAGTACGCACCCGACGTTTACGAGCTTTTTGACCTCGATATCGGTAAGTGCAGAATGGCGGTGGCGGCGTGCAAGGGGTTCAGAGACAACACCGAGCGCACGCTGAGAGTCGCGACGAAGTTCCCGAACATCGCCCAGACGTTTTACGCGAAGAAGGGCAGAGATATAGACATCATCAAGCTCAACGGCTCGATCGAGATCGCCCCCGTGCTCAGAATGTCGGACGTGATCGTCGATATCGTCGAGACGGGTACAACGCTCAGGGAGAACGACCTCGAGCCGATCGAGACGATCGTTCCGATCAGCGCGCGGCTGATCTCAAACAAGGTAAGCTATAAATTCAAAAACAAGGAGATAACCGCTCTTGAACGCAGGATCGAGACGTTCTGCCGAACGAGAAATTGATTTTACTGATTCGGCACTGAATAATCATAAAGAGAGTTTCCTGCGGCCTTTGCAGGGGGCTATCCGGTCGTCTCCTGCACCGGAATAAAGGAAGATAATTGTATTGTTGACTGCATACGAAAGGACTAAGCAATGATCAGGATATATGATACGAACAGCATCTCCGTTGACGAGATACTGAACAGAGAGATAAAAGCCTCCGGCGTTGAGGAGATCGTCGCCGGGATCATCGCCGACGTAAAGGCGAACGGCGACAAGGCAGTAAAGGCGTACACAAAGAAATTCGACAAGGCAGGACTTGAAAGCCTCGAGGTCACCGAGGACGAGATAAACGAGGCGTTCGACGCCGTGGACAGAAAGTTTATCGAGGTAATCACGAAGGCGCGCGACAATATCGCGGCATTTCACAAGCGCCAGGTGCGCTCCGATTTTGTCATCAACGACACACCGGGCGTTATCCTCGGCCAGAGGGTGATCCCGATAGAGAAGGTCGGTCTCTACGTTCCGGGCGGCACGGCTCCGCTCCCGTCCACCGTGCTTATGACGGCTGTGCCGGCGAAGATCGCAGGCGTTTCAGAGATCGTTATGATCACTCCGCCGAACGCGGAGGGGAAGATCAGCCCCGTTATCCTTGCGGCGGCGAAGATCGCAGGCGTAACGCGCATCTTCAAGGCCGGCGGCGCTCAGGCTGTCGCCGCTCTCGCATACGGCACGGAGACGATCCCGGCTGTGGATAAGATCGTCGGCCCCGGCAATGCGTTCGTCGCAGAGGCGAAGAAGCAGGTCTTCGGCAAGGTCGCGATCGACATGATCGCAGGTCCGAGCGATATCCTCGTCGTAGCGGACGAAACGTGCAGCGCGCGCGTGGTTGCCGCCGATATGCTCTCTCAGGCTGAGCACGACAAGCTCGCGACGGCTGTGCTGGTCACGAACAGCGAGCAGCTCGCAAGGGACGTCAGCGCCGAGATCGAGCGCCAGCTTGAGCTGCTTCCGCGCAGGGAGATCGCGCGTGCGTCGATCGACAACAACGGCAAGATCATCATAGCCGAGAGCGTCAGGGCTGCCGTTGAGATCGCCAACATGATTGCTCCGGAGCACCTGGAGATCTGCGTTGACAACCCGTTCGATTACCTCGGAATGGTCAGAAACGCCGGAAGCGTCTTCCTCGGCAAAAACTGCCCCGAGCCGCTCGGCGATTACTTCGCAGGTCCGAACCACACGCTCCCCACGAACGGCACGGCTCGCTTCTCGAGTCCGCTCTCCGTTGACGACTTCGTAAAGAAAACGGCGTTTACGTACTACACCGCAGACGCGCTCTCCGAGGTCTGCGAGGACGTGGCGTACTTTGCCGAGCAGGAGTGCCTTTCCGCTCACGCAAGAAGCGCGACGGCAAGGAAGAATTGATAACAAAGGTAAGTTGATATCTATGAGTAAATTTTTGATAGATAAGTATGCCTCGCTCGAGGCGTATACGCCCGGCGAGCAGCCGCGCGATATGCAGTACGTCAAGCTGAACACGAACGAATCCCCGTATCCCGCGTCTCCGGGAGTTGTCGCCGGAATTTCGGCGGAGGAGGTCGCAAGGCTCAATCTCTACCCCGATCCGGAGTGCAAGCTGCTCAAAGAGAAGCTCGCCGCTCACTACGGCGTAGGGTACGAGAATATATTCGTCTCGAACGGCTCCGACGAGATTCTCTCCTTCGCGTTCATGGCGTTCTGCTCTGAGCAGACGGGCGCCGTATTTCCGAATATTTCATACGGCTTTTACAAGGTCTACGGCGACCTCTACGGCGTCGATTACACGCAGGCGAAGCTGCGCGAGGATTTTACGATCGACGTGAACGACTACATCGGCGTGAACAAGACTGTCGTTATCGCGAACCCTAACGCGCCGACGGGCTTGTCGCTCTCCGTTGAGGATATCGGCCGCATCTGTGCTTCAAACCCCGACAACGTCGTGCTTATCGACGAGGCGTATATTGATTTCGGCGGCAAGAGCTGCGTAGGGCTTGTCGGGAAGTACGACAACCTTCTCGTCGTCCGCACTTATTCAAAGTCGCGCTCGATGGCAGGCGCACGTCTCGGCTTCGCGATCGCCTCGAAGGAGATCATCGGCGATCTCAACAGGATCAAGTATTCGACGAATCCGTACAACATCAACCGCCTGACGCTCATCGCGGGCGCGGCTGCGATCGACGACAACGACTATTACGCCGACTGCTGCAAAAAGGTCGCGGCTACGAGGGAATACGCGAAGAGCCGTCTAACGGATCTCGGCTTTACGTACCTCGATTCCGTCGCGAATTTTATTTTCGCACGCTCCGATAAGATAGACGGCGGCGAGTATTACAGGAAGCTGAAGCAGAACGGTGTGCTCGTGCGCCACTTCTCCGATCCGCTCATCAGCGATTTCGTGCGTATTACCGTCGGCACGCGCGAGCAGATGGATATTCTTTTTGAGAAGACGGAAAAAATACTGAGCGAGGTGTAAATGATGCGAGTATCTGAAATAACAAGAGAAACGGCGGAAACAAAGATATCGCTTTCGCTTGAGCTTGACGGCAGCGGCAAAAGCACCGTCAATACGGGCGTGGGCTTTCTCGACCATATGCTGACGCTCTTCGCGCGCCACGGCAGGTTTGACCTCACTGTCTCCTGCGACGGCGACACTTACGTTGACGACCACCACTCCGTTGAGGATATCGGCATCTGCCTCGGCACAGCCTTTTCGCAGGCGCTCGGCGATATGCGCGGCATCAACCGCTACGCGAGCATTATCCTCCCGATGGACGAGACGCTTATCCTCTGCGCCGCAGACATCTCCGGCAGAGCGTACCTCGGCTTCAGCGCGGCGTTCTCAAGCGAGAAGATCGGCACGTTCGATACGGAGCTTGTGGAGGAATTTTTCGCGGCGTTCGTCCGCACTGCCGGGATCACGCTCCACATCAAAAAGCTCGACGGCACAAATTCGCACCACATTGCGGAAGGCATCTTCAAGGCGTTCGCGCGCACGATGAAGGAGGCCGTCGCGATCGACGAAAGATTCAGGGACGAGATCCCGTCTACGAAGGGAGTGCTGTAAATGACGGCTATAATTGATTACGGAGTCGGAAATCTTTTTTCGCTCAGAAGCTCGTTTGCTTGTGTCGGCGAAGAAGCCGTCGTAACGAGCGACAAGGATATTATCCTCTCCGCAGACAGGATAATCCTCCCCGGCGTCGGAGCTTTTTCGGACGCTGCCGAAAAGCTGTTCAAAAGCGGCATGGCGGACGTCCTCTATGAGGCGGCGGAGAAGGGCAAGCCTATTCTCGGCATCTGCCTCGGAATGCAGCTTCTCTTTGAAAAAAGCTACGAGTACGGCGAACACAAGGGCTTGGGGTTTATCAAGGGCAGCGTTCGCCCCATAGCAGAGAGAGTCGATACGAGCGTTTACAAGATACCGCAGATCGGCTGGAACGCGCTCAGATTTACGCAGAAGAAGTCGCCGCTGTTTAAGTACACGAACGAGGGCGACCATGTGTATTTCGTACACTCCTACTACGGCGCGGACTGCGAGGATTCGCTCCTTGCCACAACGGAGTACGGATTCGACGTTACGGCTGCCGTAAACAGCGGCAGCGTGTACGGTACGCAGTTTCACCCGGAGAAAAGCGGAGAGGTGGGCTTGAATATCCTCAGAGCTTTCTGCGAGATCGGGTGATCGGAAATGAAATATTACAGAATACACACGCAGGACACTGCATATTATACGAATCAGCCGAGAGGACTGTTCACAGCGGTCTGGAAGCTGGTCGAGGCGGATATCCTCACCGAAGAGGAGCAGAAGGAATACTGGAAGAACAGAGAATACTTTGAAAAGGCGCTTCCTGTTCCTCCGTTTTACGCCGACGGCAACCCCGACCGCGCCGTGACATGGTTTAAAAACAACGAAAACGGCGATCGGATATTTGAAGAGATGACATTCTACAAGGATATGGCTAAGAAATACGGCGTGAAGCTGTACATTTCCGAATGCTGCGAGCTTCCCGGAGAGGTCGTTTATGAGGACGATTTTCAGATCGCAGTCAAAAATGTGAACGATAAAGCCCATGTGACGACGTCGGAGCTTTTTTAGATAAAAGGAGAAATAACGAGATGAACATTTTCCCCGCGATAGATTTGATAGATGGCTGCGCTGTGCGGCTCTATAAGGGCGATTACGCCAGGAAAACGGTGTACAGTGATACCCCGTCCGATGTAGCTGTGTCTTTTGCACAGGCAGGGGCGGAGTATATACATATAGTCGATCTCGACGGCGCCAGGGACGGCTCCAACGCCAACCTTGAAACGGTGCGCGAAATCGTAAAAAGGAGCGGCCTCAAGGCTGAGATCGGCGGCGGCATACGCACGAAAGAGGCGATAGAGAAATACCTCGGCTTAGGCGTTATGCGCGTTATACTCGGCACCGCCGCAGTGACGGACGAGGATTTTCTTCTGTCCAGCGTCCGCGAATACGGTGACAAGGTGGCCGTTGGCGTAGACGTAAAGGACGGATTCGTAGCCATAAAGGGCTGGACGGAGAAATCGCAGCTCGGCTGCTTTGAGTTCTGCGAAAAGCTCCGGCAGATCGGCGTTAAGACGGTCATATGCACCGATATCTCTAAGGACGGCGCGATGAAGGGCACGAACCTTGATCTTTACAAGCAGCTGTCAGAGCGCTTCACGATGGATATCGTCGCTTCCGGCGGCGTTTCAAGCATAGAAAACGTAAGGGCGCTCGCTCAGATGAATCTGTACGGCGCTATTCTCGGAAAGGCGCTCTACACGGGAGCGGTCGATCTTTCCGAGGCGATAAGGGCAGCGGAGGTGAACTCATGATAACGAAAAGGATTATCCCGTGTCTCGACGTTCGCGACGGCAGAGTCGTTAAGGGCGTGAATTTCCTCGGGATCAGGGACGTTTCCTCGCCGGTCAGCCTCGCGAAGTTTTATTCGGACAGCGGCGCGGACGAGCTTGTGTTTTACGATATCACGGCCAGCGCTGAGGGCAGAGCGCTCTTTACCGATATCCTCTGCGAGGCGGCGCGCACCGTGTTTATACCGCTCACGGTCGGCGGCGGAATCAACACCGTCGAGGACTTCGACCGCGTTCTCAAATGCGGCGCCGACAAGGTAAGCGTGAATTCCGGAGCGATAAAGAATCCCGACCTGATCTCCGCGGCGGCTCAGCGCTACGGCGACCAGTGCGTCGTGCTTTCAGTTGACGCAAAGCGCGTTGACGGCAGCTTCCACGTCTTTGCAAAGGGCGGCAGAGAGGACACGGGCATGGACGCGATAGAGTGGATAAAAAGAGGGCAGAAAAACGGCGCAGGCGAGATCGTGCTCAACAGTATTGATACGGACGGCGTAAAGAACGGCTTCGACCTGGAAATGCTCGGCGCTGTCTGCGAGATCGCCGAGGTTCCCGTGATCGCCTCCGGCGGCGCAGGCAATATTGACCATTTCACCGAGCTGTTCAAGGCTCTGCCGAAGGTGGACGCAGGCCTTGCGGCTTCTATCTTCCACTTCGGCGAGGTATCCATAAGCGACCTGAAAAGCGAGCTTGCGCGTCAGGGCATAAATGTAAGAGTTTGATCAAAGGGGTAAAGAAAGATGATTGAAATTGATAGCTTGAAGTTTGACGAAAAGGGGCTTATTCCTGCCGTTGTTGTGGACGCCCTCAGCAAGAAGGTGCTTACCGTCGCTTATATGAACCGCGAGAGTCTGGAAATATCCGTCCGCGAGGGCAAAACGTGCTTCTGGTCGCGCTCGCGCCAGGAGCTTTGGAGAAAGGGCGAGACGTCCGGCAACTTCCAGCATATTGTAAACATTCAGACGGACTGCGACCGCGACGCGCTCACGGTCTACGTGCTCAAGGAAGGGCCTGCCTGCCACCTCGGCACTGATTCCTGCTTCAACGACGACGTTTACGTCAGCGATACGCTCAGCGCGTTTTCTCTCGAAGCGCTCATGGATATGCTCAAGGGCAGGAAGTCCAGCCCGAAGGAAGGCTCCTACACGAGCTACCTCTTTGACAAGGGGCTTGACAAGATCCTCAAAAAGGTGGGCGAGGAGTCAACGGAGGTCATAATCGCCGCAAAGGACAACGACAAGAAGGAGACCGTTTACGAGATCGCCGATCTTATGTACCACGTTATGGTTATGATGATCGAAATGGGTATCTCGATCGACGACGTAATGAAGGAGCTTGCTTCACGCCACGTTATCGACCATAAGGTGAAGCAGGAAAAGATGGCTTCCGATAAGGACGGCGAATAATGGCAGCCGTTACTCAGAATCTCCATACGCACTCGACCTTCTGCGACGGGAAAAACACGATAGGGGAGATGGCGCGAGCCGCGTATGACGCAGGATTTAAGTCGCTCGGCTTTTCGTCTCATGCGTTCACTCCGCACGACACGAGCTACTGCATGAAGCTCTCCGATTATGAAAGCTACCGCAGCGAGATACTCCGCATGAGGGAGCAGTATAAGGGCAGAATGGATATTTTTGTCGGACTGGAGCAGGATTACTTTGCCGTGAAGCCGACGATCAAAACTGATTACCTGATCGGTTCCGTTCATTACGTCGAGAAAAACGGCGAGTATATCCCCGTTGACGAGACGAGGGAGGATATCGAGCGCGCTGTCAGCAGGCTGTACGGCGGCGATATCTATGCCTTTCTGGAGGATTACTTCGCTCTCGTCTCCGATGTTAAAAACAGAATGTACTGCGATATCGCCGGGCACATCGACCTCTGCGAGAAATTCAACGGAGACGGTACGCTCTTTGACAGAACGCACCCTCGCTATACCGCGGCTTACAGGGCGGCTGTTAAAAAGCTGTGCGCAGAGGGCTGCACATTTGAGATAAATACCGGTGCAATGTCGCGCGGGTACACCGATTTTCCGTACCCGAACGAGAGTGTGCTGCGCTTCATACGCGAGTGCGGCGGCAGGATAATCCTTTCAAGCGACAGCCACAGCGCCGATACCGTGGGCTACAAGCTCGCTGAGATGTGTTCCTGCGCCGCACAGTGCGGCTTTACTGAAAGGTACGAGCTTTCGGAAAGCGGCGGATTTGCTGCCGTCAAATTATAATATAAAAAATCACGGCTGCCGCGAACTATTTGCGGCAGCCGATTTTAAGGAG
>CADAYJ010000065.1 GCA_902792115.1 uncultured Ruminococcus sp.
TTCTACGGCTTCGGCTTCCTCCTCGGATACTTTGTCTTTGCTCATGAGGAGGTACTCGACAGGCTCCGCAAATATCGCTTCGTGTTCCTGCCGGCGGCTGTCGTTCTCGGCGCGGTTTACACGGTCATGTACTACGGTCAGAATTACGCCGATGCGTGGCAGCACAGAGAGGTTATCAATTCCGTTCCTGCCGTCGCGTTTGCCTGGGCGGCTGTGCTCGCGGTCTTCGCCTGCGCGCGCGAATGGTTTGACAAGGAAACGAAGTTTACAGCCTTTATGACGAAAAAGAACTTTGGAATGTATATGTTCCACTACATCGGTATTTCCGGCGCTGCTCTCGCAATATCCGGATTTGCCGGGATGCCTCTCGCGGTGCGCTACGTCATTACGCTCATCGCAGGACTTGCATCGGGGCTTATCCTTCCGGAGATCTTCTCCCGGATACCCGTTGTCCGTTACCTGGTGATGGGCATTCGCAAGCCAAAGAAGGCAAAAAAAGAGAATACATAAAAAACGACTCGCCGCTGTGTACTACCACATACGGCGAGTCTTTTTTGTATCGTTTCGTTTTTATTCGGCGTGCCACTTGACTCCCTGCGGAGTGTCCTCGAGGACGATGTGCATTTCCTTGAGCTGATCTCTGATCTTGTCTGCCGTCGCCCAGTCCTTCGCCTTTCTTGCGGCTGTTCTGTCCGCGATAAGCTGCTCGACGAGGGCTGCGTCAACGCCGCCGTCCTGCTTTTTGCCGGACTCCGGCTTGTCGTTGTACACCAGACCGAGAACGCCTGTAAGCTCTGCGAAAATAGCGTCCGCATCCTTGACAAGAGCCAGAGAAGGCTCGCCCGAGAGCGCGGTGTTGATATCCCTGACGAGGTCGAAGATAACGGAGATCGCGTTGGCTGTGTTGAGGTCGTCGTCCATCTCCTCAATGAAGCGGCTGCGGTGAGCTGCAAATTTATCGAGGACGGCGCGTTCGCTGTCCTTCAGCTCGCCGGAGGCATTGCCGAGGAGGAAGCGGATGTTGTCGCGGCAGGTGTAGAGGCGCTTCAGGGAAGCCGTGCACTGCTCGATGATCTCGATGCTGTAATTGATCGGGCTGCGGTACTGCGATGAGAGCATCAGGTAGCGGATCGGCTCGTAGCCGTATTTAGCAGCGACGTCGCGCGTCGTGAAGAAGTTGCCCTTCGACTTCGACATCTTCTGATTGTCTACGTTGATGTACCCGTTGTGCATCCAGTAGTGCGCGAATGGTACGCCGTTGCAGCACTCGCTCTGCGCGATCTCGTTCTCATGGTGGGGGAAGATAAGGTCCTGTCCGCCGCAGTGAATGTCGATCGTCTCGCCGAGGAATCGGCGCGCCATCGCGGAGCATTCGATGTGCCAGCCCGGTCTGCCCTGACTCCAGGGGGAGTCCCAGTACGGCTCGCCCGGCTTTGCTGCCTTCCAAACGGCGAAGTCCATCGGATCCTCCTTGATCTCGCCGACGGAGATTCTCGCGCCTGCCTGCAGCTCGTCAAGCGGCTGATGCGACAGCTTGCCGTACTCTGTAAATTTCTTAGCGCGGAAATATACGTCGCCGTTCTCGGCGCGGTAAGCGTAGCCCTTATCAACGAGCGCGGAAACGATCGCGATGATCTCGTCGATGTTTTCCGTTGCGCGCGGGTGAACTGTCGCCTCGCGGACGTTCAGCCCTTTGGCGTCGGTCTTGTATTCCTTGATGTATTTTTCTGCGACAGTGAGGTAATCTGTGCCCTCCTCGTTCGCACGGTTGATGATCTTGTCGTCAATATCTGTAAAATTCTGGACGAACGTGACCTTGTTGCCTCTGTACTCAAGGTAGCGGCGAAGCACGTCAAATACACAGATCGGGCGGGAGTTGCCGATGTGGATATAATTGTAAACGGTCGGACCGCAGGCATATATCCTGAATTCGCCCGGCGTGATCGGGATCAGCTCTTCCTTCTGTCTTGAAAGCGTGTTATAGATCTTCATTGTATGGTATCCTTTCGGTTTGGATTTTTCCTACGGTATAACTTTATCATTTTTGCGCCCTCGTGTCAATAGCATTTCTTGCGCCTCGTCCGCATATAAATCAACAAATCTTTTTACGGGGGTTATGACGTGGTCGATTCATTGTCGGAGAGAGCCGTTGAGACGGCGCGCTATATAATTGAAACGAGGTGTACCGTCCGCGAGGCGGCAAAGCATTTCGGCGTTTCAAAGTCAACGGTACACAAGGACGTCGCCTACCGCCTGCGTGAGATCGACAAGCCGCTCTACGATCAGGCTGTGACAATAATGCAGTTCAACAAGGCACAGCGTCATATTCGCGGCGGCATGGCAACAAAAAGGAAATATGAGATGGCAAAGTGTAATAAAATAAGCTGAGTTTGTATCGCAAATGAAAGATTTGGAAGCGAGAAAGCAGATGTGACTTCTGCTTATAGGAAAAGTGTACAATAGTTTTTATAGTTGATGATAATGTTTATGTGAGGATTTATCCCGAAAAGTATGTCGAGCGGAGTCGAATAATTCTCAATGTGAAAAATAAGTGAATAAACTAAGAGGATAATATTCAAATAAGACAAAGATTACAAAATTTCATTTTTTTATAAGCAAAAATATTACCGCCTGATTGTAGGAATGCAACAATGGCAAATGCGTAAATATACGCAAAATACAGTGCGATCTTCACACTTTTATCACAATAGCTTCGTTAAAATCGCTAGTTTTAAGGGCTTGAATTCGGCAAAGTGAATTATATTCATTTATTACGAATTTATATTCATTTTTTGCATATAAGAAACCACTGAAACAGCCGTGCTTCGCCTCCATATTCTACATAATGCACATAGAATACGGGGTAAAAAAGCGAACATACGGTCGAAAAAAGGCTTGAAAATACGTTTGGAGAGCAAATATAGAATACATTGTTGTGAAAGATGCACAAATAACACCTATGTAATTTATTTGACATTACCAATTTCATGTAGTATAATACAAACAGTGGTGCGATGCTTATGATGATGGCTGTCTGTGACGCCTTTCACGATCCGGTCTTAGGGTTATTCCGGTGAAAGAAGCGGGTGGGGTTATCCGCAGTGAAAGGAAGTCTCTTGCGGCGGACACGTTGCTGTCTGAATAGCAAAAAGCCTCTTGGTCGGAGGCGGTTTACAGCGATATACCGGACGATCCGCTTTGTTTGTTTTCGCGGACGGCTGCCGGTACGGAATGTAAGGAGAACACTATTTATGATAACATCGTATAAGAAGGCAAGACACGCTGCCCCGAGCGATAAAATGTCTTCGCTGAAAAAGTTTACCGCAGTCGCGGTCATAGGCCTTGCGGCGACAGTCTCCGTTATGTCGGCGGCTTCGGACGGCAAGACGGCGTATATCAGCGACGGCGAACAGAAGTACACGGTTGCCGCCGATTCAACAGACCTCGGAGAGGTCCTTTCGGAGGCAGGGCTTACGCTTAATAAGGGCGACGAGACTGTCGTCACCGAGTCCTCGGGCGACTGCATCAATATCGAGATCAAGCGCGCTTTCCCGGTCAAGGTCACTGTGGACGGCGGCGTGAAGGAAGCCGATATGATCGGCGGCACTGTTGCGGACGCGCTCGAAAAGGCAGGCGTTGACGTATCGCCTAACGATTTTGTAACACCTGCTCCCGACACGGAGCTGACGGGCGCTTCCGATATTTCGGTTGTTCGCGGCGTCAAGGTGTATCTTGAGAAGGCGGGCAGCAGCAAAATGGTTTACGTTCCCGAGGGAACTGTAAAGGAAGCTCTCAAGTACAAGGGCTGCGAGCTATGCACAGAGGGCAACAAGGGGATCACAGATAGCACTCCCGTCAAGAGTGGCATGACGCTCTGCGTTGACGAGGTGCTTTACAGGACGACATTCAAGACGGAAAAGGTCGAGCCTGCCGTAATTGAAGAGGCTTGCAGCACGCTTCCCGCCGGCGAGAAGGAGATCAAGCAGGAGGGCAAGCAGGGCAAGGTCGAGATGTCCTATAAGGAAAAATACGTAAACGGTGAGCTTGTCGAGAAAAAGGAAGACAAGACGACGGTCGTGACGAAGCCGGTCAGCAAGATCGTGCTCGTAGGTACAAAGTCGGCGGCGGCGGACGCTCCCTCTGAGGAAGAGGAACAGGAGAAGAACCCTGTATTCGCCGATTTCAGCGAAACGCCGAGCAAGGAGACTAAGAAGGTCGTTTCGTCGGACAGCGATTTCGGAAAGGCAGCCGATGAAGGCGGCGAGAGCTTTTCTTACAGCACGCTCATCAGCGGCGTCTGCACGGCGTACAACGAGGTCAACGGCATTACGGCTACGGGTACTCCGCCGAAGGTGGGTACGGTCGCAGTCAATCCTGCGGTTATCCCCTACGGCACGCGCCTTTACATCTGCTCCGCAGACGGCAGCTACGTTTACGGCTACGCGGTCGCGGAGGATACGGGCGACGCTTGCATGGCGGGCGACATCGTTGTAGACCTCTACATGAACAGCGAAACGGAATGCGACAGCTTCGGCAGACAGGAGCTTAACATTTACGTGCTGGATTGATATAAAACACTTAATGCTCCCGGAAGCAGCTGCTTTCGGGGGCTTTTTTCTGTGCAGTTTTCCGTAAAAACAGGGTGAAATGCCCCGGATATTTGCCGATTATCCGAAAAAACGGAGAAAAATCCGAAAAAACCATGAATATTTATATCTTATAAACATTTTGTTTGGTTGTTTTTTATAAAATTTTAAAATTTCAAAGAATTTTATTGTTTTTTAGTGACATTTTAAAAAAAATGTGATATAATAATCTCTGATAATTAAAATATGGGATAGTATTCGATCCCGAATCGTGAAGGGAACGATGTATGACGGAACAGACGATCAATATCGAACGGCTTGAGCAGGCTGTCATGCTGTTTGGCAGCTTTGACGAGAACATCAAGCTGGTGGAAAAGGCGTACGGAGTCGATGTGGTGGTGCGCGGCTCGGAGCTGAAGGTCTGTGGAGAGCCGGAGGCAGTGTCGCTTGCGGCGAAGACGGTGGAGAGCCTGCTGCTGCTCATAAATAAGGGCGAGACGCTCAACGAGCAGAATGTGCGCTACTGTATCTCTCTCGTGAACGAGGGCAGCGAGGAAAAGCTCGCCGGTCTTTCGGGGGACTGTATCTGCGTTACGGCGAAGGGCAGGCCTGTCAAGCCAAAGACGATAGGGCAGAAGCGCTACTGCGACGCTATCAAGAACAATACTATCACTATCGGAGTCGGTCCTGCCGGAACGGGCAAGACGTACCTCGCTGTGGCGCTCGCCGTTACGGCGTTCCGCGCGCACGAGGTGAACAGGATAATCCTGACGAGACCTGCTGTCGAGGCCGGAGAGAAGCTCGGATTCCTTCCCGGAGACCTGCAGAGCAAGGTCGATCCTTACCTGCGCCCTCTTTACGACGCTTTGTTCGATATGCTGGGCGCTGAGACTTATCAGAGATATGTAGAGCGGGGCAACATCGAGGTCGCGCCGCTTGCATATATGAGGGGACGCACCCTCGACGACAGCTTCATCATTCTTGACGAGGCTCAGAACACGACGAGCGAGCAGATGAAAATGTTTTTGACTCGTCTCGGATTTAACTCGAAAATGGTCATTACGGGCGACATAACGCAGATCGACCTGCCTACCGGCAGCAGAAGCGGTCTGAAGGAGTGTGTGAAGGTGCTCCGGAATATCAATGATATCGCTCAGGTGACATTCAGTGAAAAGGACGTTGTAAGGCATCGCCTTGTGCAGGACATCATCAAGGCGTATGCAAAATCAGAGGAGGTCAGAAGAAGCAAATGACGAACAAAATAAGGGTGGTAATCACCAATAAGCAGAAGAAAGTTAAGATCCCTACCGGTATGCGTATGCTCGTGCGCCGCTGCTGCAACGCCGTTCTCAAGCTCGAGAAGTTTGAAGGCTCGGCGGAGGTCAGCGTGACGTTCGTTGACAACGAGGAGATCCACAAGCTCAACAAGCAGTACAGGGATATCGACTCGGCGACCGACGTCCTCTCCTTCCCTCTCGGCGAGGACAACAAGTATGACGTTGATCCAGAGACGGGCGCGAAGATGCTCGGCGACGTCGTTATTTCCATGGAAAAGGCGGAGGATCAGGCAAACCTTTACGGTCACTCGATCCAGCGCGAGGTCGCTTATCTGACGGCGCACTCCGTTCTTCACCTCCTCGGCTACGACCATGAGACAGGTCTCGAGCGCGTCCATATGCGCGAGAAGGAAGAGCTTGTAATGGAGCAGCTCGGACTTCCGGCGTCCTCGTCCTACGTTATTGAAGAGAATTAAACAGCTCAGGGAAGCGAGGCGCAGCGGCTATATATACCGTTGTGAGTCGGTATTGTCCCGTGTATCGGTATGTTGTCAACAACGAGATATATCCGGCATGGTCTTGTTCCCGGCTGCAAGGTTCCGCAGGTAGGTTCGCGATATTATGCCTGCGCCAATCCAAAGAAACCGAAGGAGTCTTACGAAGGAAAAAAGAAAAACGGCTTTATAAAGTGTGTCGTACTTATGCTTGCTGCTGCGATGCTTTGGTTGATATACTGTCTTCTTTGAACTTCCTTTTGGCAATACGAAAAATACAGATGCCGCATCCGCGTTCGGGTGCGGCTTTGCTTGTCAAAAGAAGCCGCGGCTGCCGCGTCAGAAGGCTTGCAGCCGAAATAAACAACGAAGCCTTTTCGTGTCTTAAAGCAATATTTTTCTTATTTAGAAAAATAAAAGTAAAAACAGCCTTATTTAATGGTCAATTATCCATTTATTGACCATTGAAACGAGCCTGACAAGCTGAAAAATCAAAAACGGCGAAAGCAACAAAACTGTCATTTTTTTGATTTTCCTTTTTGCGTTTATTCATAAAAAAGTGGGTGTAAAATGTAATGTTATTTTCTGTAAAAGAATTTTATATATGAATAGTGTACAAAAATCTAACCCAATTTTTATCAATGATTCACAATACAATATGTCAGTTGCACAAATAAATTTTCAAGTTTTTGTTGACATTTCCAAAGATTGTGCTATAATATAATCACAGGTTGAGAGACGCAAGAAATCAACCTGCAGTATTCCGAAATGAGAAGAAAATCAAAGTAGGCACGAACAATTTAAAGGAGGAATTATTTATGTCACCTATTCTTGAATTACATGACGTTGACGTTGCTAAGTTCCTTGCCGTGCTTGACACTTGCGAGGGTAACGTATTCTTGGTAACAAAAGAGGGCGATCACCTCAACCTCAGAAGTAAGCTCTGCCAGCTCGTTGGCCTGACACAGCTTATCGAGGGCGGCAAGATCGCAGAGGCTTATATCATCGCCGAGAACCCGGACGATGAGCGTAAGCTGTTCAGATTCAACCTGCTCGGCGACACAGGCGACGCAAAGGTTGACTAATTTAGCTGTTTCCTTGTAATTTTGATGTTAGATGTTAGACCCAAAAAGGGACCGCTTCGCGCGGTCTCTTTTTGTATACGGGATTATTGTCATTTTTCGCAATCTGTGATACAATATCTGTATTGAAAAACATCGGCAAACGGAGGAGCAATATGGAAAAAAAGAGATTTCTTGAGATCGGGCAGATCGTCAGCACACACGGGCTGAAGGGCGACGTCAGAGTCGATCCGTGGTGCGACGGGCCTGAGTTTATCTGCGAGTTTGACGAGCTGTACTTAAAGGACGGCTCCGTTGTGGAGATCGAGCGCGCGAGAGTCCAGAAGAACGTGGCGATAATCAAGATCAAGGGCGTTGACAGCGTTGAGCAGGCCGACCTTCTCCGCAGAACGGTCCTTTACCTCGACAGGGACGACGTGGAGCTTGACGAGGGCGTGTTCTTCATTCAGGACATCCTCGGCTGCGAGGTGCGCGACGAGGCAACAAACGAGCTTTACGGCAAGGTGACGGACGTATTCAAAACGGGTGCAAACGACGTTTATCAGATAACGAACGGGGAGGGTAAAAATTACCTGATCCCGGTCATCGACGACGTCGTTATCGACACCAACACGGACGAAGGCGTTATCACGATCCGCCCGATGAAGGGGTTGTTCGACGATGAGGATTGACATTATAACTCTGTTTCCCGAGATGTGCGAGGCCGTTCTGGGAGAGAGCATAATCGGCAGGGCGAGAAAGAGCGGCGCGATTCAGGTGAACTGCCACCAGCTGCGCGACTACGCCTTTGACAAGCACCGCCGCGTTGACGACGCACCGTACGGCGGCGGTATGGGTATGCTGATGATGGCGGAGCCGATCGCGCTCTGCTTTGAGGATATCTGCCGCAAAAACGGCTCGCGTCCGCATTTTATCTATATGTCTCCGCAAGGCTCTGTGCTTAGTCAGGGAAAGCTAAAGCAGCTTGCCGCATATGACAGCGTTTGCCTCCTCTGCGGCCACTACGAGGGCGTTGACGAGCGCCTGATAGAGGAATACATAGACGAGGAGATCTCGATCGGAGACTATGTCCTGACGGGCGGAGAGCTGCCTGCCGTCGTCCTTGCGGACGCGCTCGCGAGAATGGTTCCGGGCGTGCTCTCGGCGGACGAGTGTTTCGAGCTTGAGAGCCACTACAACGGGCTGCTCGAATATCCGCAGTATACGCGGCCGCAGGTGTGGCACGGCAGAGAAGTGCCGGAGGTTCTGACGAGCGGCCACCACAAGAATATCGAGGCATTCAGGCGTGAGCAGGCGATAAAGCGCACTGCTTTGAAACGCCCCGATATGCTTGAAAAAGCCGAGCTTTCCTCGAAGGAACGCGCATTGGCAGCCGAATTACTGTCCAATGAGTACAAATCGTAAAAAAAATTCTGTTCATCTTTAACAAAGAAAAAGTTTTTAATTTTGTTTGTATCGTTCATCACTCCAAAGTTGAAAAAAGGTGGTTGACGAGACGAAACTATGTGATATAATATTGGTATAACAGTTAAGTTCATAATCCGTACCAGTGTATACTTTAAATGGAGAGAGGGTTAATTCAAATGTGTGTTAAGGAAGTTTTAGTTGAAAATCAGGTTGGTCTTCACGCTCGTCCGGCGACATTCTTTATTCAGAAGGCAAACGAGTATAAGTCTTCCATCTGGGTTGAGAAAGAGGAGCGCCGCGTAAACGCAAAGAGCCTTCTTGGCGTTCTTTCGCTCGGCATTGTCGGCGGCACGAACATCAAGATCCTTGCGGACGGTTCCGATGAGGAAGAAGCAGTAGACGGTCTTGTACAGCTCGTAAAGTCCGGCTTTGCATCGTAAGATCCCTGTGCAGCTTCGCTTTGAGGCTGTTGTCCCCATTATTCAATTTTAACATTGTGCAGTGAGAAACGGCGCAGGTCAATAGCGGTGACCTGCGCCGTTTTTTTGTGCTCTGCTTCGGCTCGATGCGCAATTATTATGGTTACAGACGCGAAGATAAATTATGTTTTACAAGAACCGCCGCCGGAACTGCCAGCAGGCGCACGCCTTATTGCTGTACCAATTTAATCTTGAATTTTTCCAGAGACAAAATGTAAGAAAGTTAGGCTTTATGCTGATTTTGTGAAATTGTGCTGTAAATTGTTTC
>CADAYJ010000066.1 GCA_902792115.1 uncultured Ruminococcus sp.
GGCGATAGCGAGATATTTGGAGTTCTTGTAATCGACGCCCTCCTCACAGAGAACCTGCGCCGACAGCTTGCCGTCATTTTTGACGTCCGGCAGCTCAAAGGGCGCCGGCTCAAGGCTGTCCGCAGACTCAAACAGACCTGTTGCAATGGACTGAAGTGTCATGACGTCTCCCTTTATGTCTTCAAACATATCGTCGGCAATATATGCCTGAAGCGCGTTCGTCCTCGTCATGGAGACGTTGAGCACCTCGTTCATCGTATTGCCCGATACCTTTTCGATAGACTGCTGCTGCTCATTTCTCGTATCGCTTACCGTTTCGGTCAGAAAGGACACCTCGAATATAGATATCCCGAGGCCGCAAAGCAGCAGCGCAACCAGAAAACCCATTAAGACAGTGAGTATCTTCTGATGAAGTCCGCCTATCGTTATTTTCCAGATTTTTTTCAAGATAAAACACTCCTTGCAAAAATATAGCTGTCTTTCCGAACGGTTCGGATCGTTATATCAGCTTTACGCGTTTCTATATATAAATACTACATGGTATTTGAAAGATACAGCGTAGTAACGCAGGCAAACATCGAGAGTACCATTACTGCAATTACCTTTATGTGAGACCTTTTTTCGGAAACGATCGTCGCGACGAATTCCCTCACAAAAGCATTGATATAAAAGTAGCTTTTCGTTTTGCTGCCTATGCCCTCCGCTTTTATTCCCTGCTCCGTGGCAAAGATCCCCGCGCGGAAAACGTGGTAATTCGTCGTTGAGAAGGCGATCTTCGGCTCCTCTGAGGACGAATGTTTCTTTATAAGCTCCATCGAGTATTTCAGATTTTCGTACGTCGTTTCGGACTTATCCTCGGTAAGGATCCTGTCCTCCGAGATACCGGATCCGACAAGGTAATTCCGGATCGCCTGCCCTTCCGCGATGACCTCGTCGCTGCCCTTTCCTCCCGACGGGACAAAAACGACCTTTTTGCCGTTATCGTTTTTCTGCATTTCGGCGAACTCGACGGCTCTGTCCGCTCTGCCCTTCAAAAGCGGCGTCAGAGTTCCGTCCGCTCTGATCTGGCAGCCGAGGATAAGGATATAATCCTTGTCAAAGGCGGGGATCTTTTTTGCAGCCCTTATTCCGAGAATTATCGTTCCGAGAAGGATACACTCCATATAAGTCATGCAGGAGAAAACGACAGCCTCAAAGAGCTTCTGAATGTAAAACAGCGTCCCTCTCTCATTGTTGACGTAACCGAAAGCGGCAGTCTGCAAAAAGCGGTTAAGTATTTCGGGAATAACGGTAAATACACAGACAAATACGGCAAGAATACAGCCGAGAAAATTCGTCCAGCAAAAGCCTTCGTTTCTGATAAGCTCGATATTGCTGACCGTTACGAAAACAAAGACGATAAAGGCGATCGGCAGCGCAAAGAACGAGAACTGCGAAACCGATCCCAGAATATCCTCCGCCATATTGATAAAGCCGTCGTCCGACGAGAAGGCGAGGATCTCTCCCGTGACGAGCGATGTAAGGTAGATTATCAGCCCGGCGTTTTTCACATTTTTGTATTGATACAGGTTTTCGCGCGTATCAGCCCGAAACATCCTCACTCTGGCAAATAGTATCAGTATAAGATAAACGATAATAAGAAGCGAAAATATATAACTGCCGGTGAAGATTCCGAGGAAGCTGTCGTCAGTAATTATTCCGAAGCGGTGGGAGTAGACGACGTGAACGGCGTAGATCTCATCGGGACCTTCGGCGACGATAAGGCTCTTGCCCTTTTCCTTCCCCCTAAACGTCAGATAGAGTCTGCCGTTGTCAAAGCGTTTATCTGTAAGCTCGGCGGCGTCGTTCTCGACCGAGACCGTGATCTGCTCCGCGCCCGTCACGTCCGGAGGAACGGGAACGCTTACGGTGTATGACCGTCCGAAGATGAGCATTACAGCGACGGAGATCACGGCAAAGGCAGCGCCGATTATTATAAGTGATCGTTTTTTCAATTTGTACGTCTCCCGGTGAGGCACCGATCAGGTCGAGTGCCGGTATAGCTCGTAATGTCTTATACGCCCGTGTCGATAGGATCCTTTTTTAGTCTCTCCGCGTAAATGTGCGAATACTCCTTGCCGACAAATCTGTTTTTCCCGGCTTTTTTAGCCTCGTAAAGATTGTGATCGGCGCTGCGAAGCATCAGGCGAAGATCGTCTCCGAGCCTCACCGTACCGTAAACGTAGCCGCCTGAGAAGTTCACTCCGATCGGAGTGCCGTCGTCCTTCAAAAACGTCCCGATCCGCTCTGCCAGCTTTGCCGTAAGCGAATTGAAGCAGTCGTCGTCCATTCTGTCGGTAACGACGAGGAATTCGTCGCCGCCGTAACGGTAGCACCAAGCCTTTCCGAAAACGTCGATGAGCGCTTCGCCCATCTGTTTCAGAACGAGGTCGCCGACGGTGTGACCGTACGTATCGTTGATCGTCTTGAAATCATCAACGTCAAGCATCATGACTATTATATTCCGACGCTCGTAGCTTGTGTAGTCGCGCCTGAACGCGAAGCGGTTTTTTACGCCCGTGAGCGAATCGGTGACAGTCGCCTCCTCTAGGACACTGTTATCGAGCTTCAGGATCTGATTCAGCTCCTTGAGCTTCCATATCGCTTCAAGCTGCTTGTGCTTGAGGTGGCCGATAAAAGCAATATTCATAATGACACCGAAGGCAATGATAATGATCTTCTCAAAGTTCACCGGTTCGTAGTGAATGAAGCTGTTATCGACCGAAAAGAAGAACATTGAGTAGATCAGCGTTATGATGCCGCCCGTTACGCCTGCGCCGTAGCCGTAGAGCGAAGTAAAAAGCGCGAGTCCGGTCAGAAGGATTATATTCGGATTCGGTATTCTGAATATGTATACAAGAAATGACAGGATAAGCATTACAGACGCAGTTATGCAGATTTTCAATTCCTCAACCCCCATGCTCTCTCAGGAGGCACCGAGCAGCTCGTGCGCCAAAACCGGGGCACGACACTCAGCGCGATCAGCTTAGTCCTTTTCTTATTATACCATTATCCGCATACTTTCGTCAATGACTCAATCAATTTCTTTGGTTTTTTTAAGAATAATATTTCCAAAAAGAATAAAATGTGATATAATGAAATCCAAAGATCCTTCTGACGGAGTGCGAAAAAAATGATTGAGCTGTTTTCTGAAATACCGTACCTGAGCGACGGATATATTGAGCTTAAAAGGCTTGAGGAGTCGGACGCACCCTTTCTGGAGCGGTTTATCGCTGACGAGAGGATCTACAAGTATCTTCCGACTTTTTTGTTTGAACAGAAATTTGACGACATGAAGAAGATGATCCGGGAGCTTTACGGAGACTATTTCCGCAGGAAGGATTCTCTCATTCTCGGCATTTATCTGAACGAGGGGAACGTCCTTTGCGGCCTTGCGGAGTTTTACGGCTACAAGGCATCTCTTCAGAAGACGTGTATCGGATATCGGCTTTCCCCCGAATTCTGGGGCAGGGATATTGCTACGCGCGCCGTAAAGCTGGTGACAGATTATCTTTTTTCAAAGACAGATATCGAAATCATTACGGCAAGCACGATGATCGAAAACAAGGCGTCCGCGAGAGTGCTGGAAAAAAACGGATTTATCCGTACCTCCTCCGGCGTTCCCGAGGATTGGGGTTTTGAAGAGCCTACGCTTGCTGACAAGTGGTTCAGATAGGCACCGGCAGTACCGCACATATCAGATATTATTTCAGGTATGTGCGTAATGATGTATTTATTGGCATATCTAAAAGCCTGATGTACGCTGATGGGCGGCAGGAGGTTTTTGGAAGCGCCTTATATTAGGAGGGAGTAATATGATCTCATTTTTGATCTCCATCGCCGTACTCATTGTTGGTTTCCTGACATACGGCAGGCTGACGGAGAAGGTTTTTTCCCCGGACGACAGAGAAACTCCGGCTATCAGGATCAACGACGGCGTTGACTGTGTTCCGATGAAGACGTGGAAGGCGTTTCTCGTTCAGCTTCTGAACATTGCCGGAACGGGACCGATCTTCGGCGCGCTGATGGGCGCCTGCTTTGGCCCTGTCGTTTTCCTGTGGATAATCTTCGGAGCCGTTCTCGGAGGCGCCGTTCACGACTACATGACGGGCATGATATCCTGCCGTAACGACGGAAAGTCGATCGCGGAGCTTTCGGGGCTTTATCTCGGCTCGGCAGCGAAGTGGATAATGCGCGTATTCTCCGTTGTTCTGCTTTTGCTTACGGGAACGGTTTTTGTGAACAGCCCTGCGGCACTGCTGGCACGGCTCACTCCGGACGCGCTGAACACGACGTTCTGGATCGTCGTTATCCTGATATATTACATAGTCGCGACGCTTGTTCCGATCGACAAGGTCATCGGAAAGATCTACCCTGTTTTCGGTATCATTCTGATCGTCATGGCTGTAAGCATCGTCGGCGGTATCGTCGCAGGCGGCTACCGGATCCCGGAGATCAGCTTTGAAAATCTACACCCCGACAATCTTCCCGTGTGGCCGTTTATGTTCATCACGGTTGCCTGCGGCGCGATCTCCGGATTTCACGCGACTCAGTCTCCGATGATCGCAAAGTGCATCACGTCCGAGAAGGAAGGCCGCAGGATTTTTTACGGCGCAATGATCGCGGAATCTGTAATCGCGCTCGTATGGGCGGCCGGAGGAGTTGCCTTTTACGGAACTACAAAGCTGCTCGGCAGCGCGCTCGGCGAGCTTGGCCAGTCGGGCGTCGTTTACGACATCTCTACGGGTATGCTCGGCACTGTCGGCGGTATCCTTGCGATCGTCGGCGTCGTCGTATGCCCCATCACATCCGGAGACACGGCGTTCCGCAGCGCAAGGCTCATTCTTGCCGAGTGGACAAAGCTCGATCAGAAGCAGATCAAGAACAGACTGCTGATAACGGTACCGCTGCTCGGACTGGGCGCACTGCTGACGCAGCTCGACTTCAACGTGCTGTGGAGATACTTCTCCTGGAGCAATCAGACGCTTGCGATGGTCTCGCTGTGGGTTGCAAGCTCCTATCTGCTCAAAAACAGCAGGAAAAAGGCTGCGTCTCTCCTCACAGCGCTCCCTGCGACGTTTATGTCCGCCGTGAGCTTTACTTATATCCTCGTTGCGGACGAGGGCTTCAAGCTCTCCACAAAGATCGCGTACCCCTGCGGCATTGTGTTTGCTGCCGTGCTGTTCGCGGTCTATATCACGGCAGTTATCAGAAAAAAGGACAGCACGCCTGAAGCCGAAGCGCACGGCAGGAAGAAGAATTCATTATAAAGGTGGTAATATGAAAATGAGCGGAAACTTGAAAAGAATCATTTCTCTTATCATTGCTGTTATGATCGTAATGAGTATTTTTTCCTGTGCAGCTTCTGCCGGGGAGACAGATGTAAAAAAGGGCACATTCACATATATGCCCTCGTTTACTGAAAGCTCTTCGGAGGAAACATTTTATTACAGTGACGAATACTTTACCGTTCCTTCCGCGGTGCGGAATCAGCACCTGACGACAATGTCTCTGGCGCTTGCTTTTGCTTCGATGGAGATCGAAGGCTCATCTTTTATCAGAAAGCTGTACGAGGATACAGGCTTTGAGGATATTCAGGCCGACGACATGGACGCAAAACCGACGCCAAACTCGGTGGGTACTGCGATCGCGCACAAGAGGATCGGCGGCAGCGACCTTGTGGCTCTCTCGATCCGCGGCAACAAGTACGGCGCAGAGTGGGCTGCAAACCTCACCGCCGGGGAGTCCGGGAATATCGAGGGCTTTGACACGGCAGCGAAGGCGGTAACGGCACGGCTTATAAAGTATATCAAGGATCACAAGCTGCAAAACGTCAAGCTGTGGATCGCAGGCTATTCGAGAGGCGGCAGCATTGCCGATCTCATCGGAGTATACGCAAACGAACACCCGGACGAGCTTTGCACAAAGGCAGAGGACATTTTTGTTTATGCTTTTGAAGCGCCGCGCTGCTGCACAAGCTCCAAGGTTTACAGCAACATTTTCTGCGTAAAGAACAAAAATGATCTCATCACTTACGTCTACCCGGAAAACTGGGGACTTTACACGAACGGTATAGAGCTTACGATCGGCGAAGACAAGAGTATCATGCAATACAAGATAGATATTTTGAATCCTTCACTGTTTGTTCCGCTCGGAGAGATCAAGGCGGACGAGTTCAATAAAGAGCTGATAGATTTCATCGGAAGCGAGCTTACGAGGGATAAGTATTCCGGCCGCTTCGACAGCACTATTGCAGGTCTTATCCGTCTGTATTTCAGCAAGCCCTCGAGCGAATGGCAGCCGACGCTTGATTTCCTTAAAAATGAGTTTATCAATAGAGTCAAGAGCAATGACCGAACGCTTTACATTCTTGTTTCCGAGGTCGGCGGCGGAATTGTAAACCATAACAGCGACAAGATGTATCAGCAGCTCACAAATGAGATCCTTCTGCTTTTGAACGAGACGGCAACACCGGAGGATCTGAATCTCACAGAGGCGGAGTATCAGCTCATCTGCGACAATCTTTATGACATTATTCGTGTATTGGGACCGCTTTTTGTCAAGGACTATATATATGAAAAGGGCATAGATTACAGCACTGCTCTTCCCAAAAGCTACAACGACGCTTCATACGATCCGCAGACTGCATTCCCCCCCATACTTACATATGATCAGTACGTGAAGTATATTATTCCGACTGGTGATGACGAAGAAAACGAAACGCGCGACCAGGCATCGGCAGACGCTGAGGACGGCGAAATCGACGGCAGATCAAACGGCTATGACGACGGCTACAACGACGGTCTGAACGGACGTCAGGCACGAACAGATGTACGTCTGCCCGACGACGCGGAAAGCCGAAGTGAAGCATACCTTTCCGCATACGTAAACGGTTATAAAGACAGCTATCTGGACGCATACGGGAACGGAGTGTCTGAACGCAGCCGTCCCAGGGAAAGCGATGAGTACACAAGCGGCTGCAATATTGGAGAAAAGGCATCGGATTTTGACGCGAAAAATGATGCGTTGTCGGGAATCTTCAAGGCAAGCTATAATCCCGAGCCTCGCGCAACCGACGATAACCCCGATCCCGTTTTTTCGGAGGAATATGCAAGGGGATTCAAAAAATCGTACATTGAAAACTATGAAAGAAATTACTATTATTATGCCGAATATTACAGGCATCTCACACTGTATCATATCGGAACTCTGATCGGAAACATGAGCGACATTCTTCAGGAGCATTATCCGCAGAGCACGTGGAATCTCCTGACTAAGCTCGACTCCTACTACAACGGCGGCGAACCGGCTCCGTCAGAAACAAAAGATACACCGGAATCAAACGACGATGCGGATAAGGAAGGCGTACTCGGAGACGTAAACGGCGACAATACAGTTGACTCCGCCGACGCTCTCGCTATCCTCCGCTGCAGCGTAGGTCTTGAGGACTTCTCGGACAGACAGAAGGCTCTCGGAAATACAGACGGCGACGACTCGATCACTTCAAACGACGCGCTTTCCGTTCTGCGGTACAGCATCAATATGATCGACAATGACAAGATCGGAACAAAGGTAAGCATTCCGCTGCCCTGAGAGAACGATATCAGAGCGCGCTAAAACAAAAATTTTATAAAACTAAGTCCGGATACCCCACGATCAGAGATCATCTGGTATCCGGACTTTTCTTTCGTTTTATCGGGAAACTTATCAGTGCTTGTCTGCCGGAACAAGGATCGCCTTGATCGGATAGTTGTCAACAGCGATGCCGTCCTCCGTTTCGGGCTTCATTGTGTCGGCGAGGAGCTTACTGCTGTGCTCTTCAAACGCCGTCTTAACAAGACCGCTCACAAGCTCCGTCTCGTCCGTCCATTTTCCGTCCTTGTAAAGGAAACTCTCGCCCTTGTTGATCACGCCCTTTACAGCGATCACGTTATCCTTGGGGGCGCCGTACGGTATGATGCTTGCCGCGTAAGGGATAACCTCCGTGTACTTATCCGTACCGTCTTCGCCGGTGTACTTCATTGTGAGGACGACGGAATACTTGTCGCCCTTGTTCAGAAGGTACTCGTTTTTCAGGTCGATCCTGTGAGAGCCGCCGAAGTAATGAGCGCTGTCGCCTTCCTCCAGGAGCGTGCCGGAGTCGGGCGAACCGTCCTGCGGAGCCTTGTAGATCTCGTAATGGACAAATGTGTTCAGCGCCTTTGTACGGTATACAAGCTGAGTGAGGTATTCATCCTCCTCCGCGTCGAAGACGTTTGCCATCTTCGTTTCAGCGTCATACTCATTCTTTGAGCAGAAGCCGGCGAGCAGGAGATCGTACTGATCATAGTTGACCTCGTTGTACTTCACGGTATCCGCCTTGTCAAACTCAAAGCTGATCGGATCTACGAATGTATGATCATGATACGAGATATAGAAGGAGCCTTTTGCGTCGAAGCCGCCGTTCTCGCCGTTGGAGTCCTTGATGATAAAGGCGCCGTCAGTCGGAGGGATCGTATCCTCGTCTATATTGCCGTCTGAATCGGCCTTAGCAAAGTTCTCCTTCGGGTAATTGTCGTCGTATCCGACAATGGTGATAACATGATTTGCTTCGTCGGCAGGTGTGTATGCCGCCCAGTTGTCGTAGTTCATTCTGCCGTATACGAGGGCGGTGACAGCGACGGCGTGCCCCTTTGCAAGCTCCGATCTGATCGCGTTGACGCCCTCCTCGCTGTATGAATAATTCCCCTGCGCATCTCTTGCGGCAGGGCACGGCAGGATATTGCCGTTGCGAAGGACAGCCGCAGGCGCAGGCGTGCGGTACTCCGCGTTGATCGGGATCGACCAATCGCCGCTCGGGGAATAATCCTCATAATCCTCGGGATCCACGACGTTTTTATCAGAATATGCGTACGGATAAATGCCGTTTTTCTCTGTACTCTCGTCAACGGGACCGAAGCCGGAGGCGTATACGTTTGAGCCGGAGAGAAGAGCGCCGCCGAGGATAAAGGGCGTTTTTGGGTTCTTCTCGACCGCTTCCTTGATATCGTAGCCCTCCCCTACCTGAGACGCGCGCACACTGCCTGCCTTTAGGTCGTCCTCTGTGATACTGTTATAGACGAACCACGAAAGATACCTCTCGGAGAAGTTCGCATTTGTGTTGTCCTCTCCTGCGGCAGCTCCGAGATCGTTTACATACAGCCAGGAGCTTTCCGCAGCCGCAGCGATACCAAACGACCAGCAATCGCCGAACGCCTGGCGCTTGACCGGTGTAACGTAGCTCTTGCCGTTGAAGTTACGCAGATCGACGGAGGAGGGAAGCTCGTCTGACGGCGCCGGAAGATCCTTCGGAGTTATCTCTTCCGGCTTTGAAGCAGCGGACGGCTCCGCCGCCGTATCCGTTTCCGTGGACAGAGACGCCGGCTCTGTCGGAGTCTCCGCAGGCTTCTCGGATTCGCAGGCCGTGAAAACAGCCGCGAGCATCAACGCTGCCAGGATTGCTGATAATGGTCTTTTCATTTATTTACCTCCTTTCTTGCCGTTTAATTCTGATGAAGTCCTGGTATGATTATATCACAGTTCGCACAGAACAGCAACCATCAAATGTAATTTTACCCTTTTTAGGCGCAAAAAGCAGCCCGGACACCCTTGCTTTGGGGATCCGGGCTGCTTTTTGTAAGGAGTGGGATCAGATAGTTATCAGATAGTTATTACAAGACGTTCGTGCTGGATATCATTGTACACCCTGCATTCCCTTTCGCTGACGTCGTAGACCTTAACGATATCGGCAAGCGCTGCGCCGCCTTCAAATTCGCCGACGATATTCGGGGAAGACGCGAGCTTTTCCGGAGTATAGCGGATCGTTTTTCGCTGATCGTTGAAAATAGCCGTATAAAAGATCTCCGCCTCGACAAGATCCTGGAAGATGTGGCTGCCGTACGAAAGCTCCGGATTGTATCCTGCCTTCTGCTCCTCCGTTTCGCAGATTATCTCGAAGGCGCTGATGTCGGAAAACGCCGTGGGCACGCCAAGCTCGGGTGAGGACGTTCCGACGCGCCCCGGTACGATCAGCATCATATGCTTGTGCTTGTCGCGGAAATACCAGTTGATCTTTCCTATGAGGACGGCGACGGAATGCTTGTCCTTGTACGGCATATTATAGTACATCACGGGATCGACGTATACGACAAGATCGAGCTTCGACGCCTTGGAAATGCCCATTGAAGAATTTACGCTTTCGAGAAGAATGCTTTCCCCGGGGATATCCTTCGGGATATCGGAGCCGGACATATGCTTCTGTATCTGAAGGGGGCGGCACTGGAGAAGATCGACCGTGTACTCGCCGGTGTCCGAAATATTGATCGTAAATTCCGTATCGACAGGGTAGTCGTACTCATTCTGGATACAGCGGAGCATTCTCTGCATCTGCTCCATCAGCAGCTTGTTCTTGACGAGACCGCTGCACGAGATGAATTTTATCGTGCGGTCGCGCCCCATATCGCGGAACCTGCGCTCCGTGTCATAATCGTGTTCAAAGAGCATACGGTCAAGGTACGCCGGAATTACCGGCTGCATAGCTTCGAGCGTAAGCCGCTGGAGACAGTGCTCCGTCGTGTTTATTACCTCCGCTTTGCCCTGAGAGAATTTATGCTTGTCTGCCGACGTTGAGTAAGACGTTCTTTGCGGCATATCGAGGTTTACGATGCGCGGATAGGAGCCTTCCGTTCTGTCTACCGCCGATGTGCCAAGCCCCATTACGAGCCTGAGCATTCCTGCCGTGGGATCGGAATCCTTCATTATTCTGTACGGGCTGTATGAGTAGCCGACGCCGGCGGCGCACGGCATATAATAGGAGCCGTAATGTGAGCCGGAGACGCGCTGGATAAGGAGCGCCATCTGCTCGTCGCGCTTGTCGAGCCTGCGGCGCTTTCTGTAATCGAGCGCGGAAAGGCTCATTGTACTGGCGTAGACTGTCTTTATTGCGTTCTCCATCTCGGCGAGACGTTCCTCGGGCGTTCCCCTGTTGACGCAGAAAACAGACTCGTATTTGCCGGCAAAGGCGTTTCCGAAGCCGTCCTCCAGGATACTGCTTGAACGGACGATGTACGGATCCTGACCGTAGTAGTTTATTATACGCATGAACTGCTCGCGCATTTCGCCGGAGAATTCCGCCTCCATCAGCTTATCGGCAAACTCCTCCGCGAGAACAAAGTACCCCTCGTCCGTGCGCTGCTTTAGGTGAAGCTCCCACAGCTTGTTGTCAACGATATACGTGTAAAACACGTCGGAGCCGACGTAGAAGGAATCGTGAGGCTCTAATGTCTCGGCGATGTCCGGCTGTGTGTTTCTGATTATCGCCCTTGCAAGGAGCATTCCGCAGGATTTTCCGCCTATCATGCCGGTTCCTATCATATGGTTCCTGACGTCAAAGTAATCCTCCGGCGTGAAATGCTTTTTGACCATTTTACGCAGCTTCGGATCGCGCGTCATCATAATGTTGCACATCTTGGCGCAGTCCTCGGAGATGTCGCTGCCGCTCTCGCGAAGGAGCCTCACGCGGCTGAAAAATCTGTCCCATGAGTCGGAATACTGCTCCTCTGCGGAACGCTGGGCAAGTCCGAGAGTCTGATAAAACCGGCTCGACTTTACGCCGTCGAGTATCGGTCTGAATTCGCCGTTTTCGGGGTTATACGTATGCGGCAGGAACATCGTATCGGAGTTTCTGTTCCACACCTTTTCGGGGCGAACGTAGATCGTCTTGCTGTCGGAATACACGTCGAAGAAAAGCTGCGTCGTGTCGAGAATCTTGTTTATCGCCTGAACGGAGTGCTTTCCTCTGATGATCGGGAAGAACGCAACCGTATCAAGGATAAACAGATACGGGCAGGTGACCTTGAAGAAGTTGCCCATCATGAGATCGGTCGCCCACGCCGTTTGAAGCTCGGAGAGACAGTCGAACACATAGAAGGCGTCTCTCCCCTCCTTTTCGATGAGATTGTGTATCTTCACGGAGAAGGTCTCGAATCTGTGAGAAAGGGGAACCTTGCACACCTTCACCTCGGGGTATTCGCTTATAAGCGGCTCATGACTTGCGAAGCGGAAATAGATGATGTTCCGCCCGTCCCTGATCGCCTGCTCCACATACGGCTTAACAAACAGCCGGAATTCCGATAGCTTTGAAACACGCCACACTACATTGTCACCGAGCCTGATGTTGTCAAGCGCAGTATCCATTTCGGGAATGCCCGATAAAACCCTGTCAAATGCTGCCATAAGATCGCCCTCCTGATACCAAGCCCCGACACGCATTCGGTTTTAACGCAGTTTCCGAACGATTATCGGGGTTCGTAAAATTTATCACACCACAAATATAAACAAAAAGAAGACGCTCCTTCCCCTCCGGGAAAAAGCGTCTTC
>CADAYJ010000067.1:0-4850 GCA_902792115.1 uncultured Ruminococcus sp.
TTCCCGTCGGGAAATCTGTGCGCCCTGCCGAGCGGCGGAAAAGCGTATCTCCGGAGAACAGCTCGGAGCCGCAGACGTAGCAGACGGAGCCTGACGTATGCCCCGGCGTTTTTACAGCCTTGAAGACGCTCCCGCCGAGAGTAAGCTCGTCGCCGTCCTGAAGGAGAACGTCCGCCTTGACTTCGGTGAACGGTATACCGCAGAACATCATGCTGAGGTTGCTGCGCGCGTCACGCAGAAGAGTCTCCTCCCCCGCGCCGATGACGACCTTCGCTTTTCCCTGCGTTTTTTTCAGAAGCTGCGGCACTCCCATGATGTGATCGAAGTGACCGTGCGTAAGCAGAATGTATTCTATTTTATCGAAGCCGACCGACGAGAGGACGCGGTCAAGCTGCGGCGTGTATTCGCCGGGATCAATAACGGCAGCACTGCCGGTCGCCTCGTCTGCCGCGACGTAGCAGTTGACTCCAAGCTCCCCGACGGTGACAGCTGTAATATTTATCATATCATTCACACCCTTCCGTGGTTACATCCGGTCGGTATCGAGGATCAGCGTGACAGGTCCGTCGTTGAGAAGAGAGACCTTCATGTCGGCGCCGAACACGCCCCGTTCGACCTTTTGAACGCCGTGACAGGCAAGGCGTTCGCAGAAATACTCGTAGAGCGGCTGCGCCGTTTCGGGGCGGGCTGCCGCAATGAAGCTCGGGCGCTTGCCGTGGGAGCAGTCGCCGTAGAGCGTAAAGTTGGAGATAACGAGCACTCCGCCGTTCACGCTTGAAAGAGACAGATTCATTTTGTCATTTTCGTCCGTGAAGACACGAAGCCCCGCGACCTTGGAGGCAAGCAGCTCCGCCTGCTTTTCGGAGTCACCGCTGCCGACGCCGAGAAGCACGAGAAAGCCCGTACCGATCTCTCCGACCGTCTCGCCGTCTATCGTGACGGACGCCTGCGAAACTCTTTGTATGACCGCTCTCAAAATCTATCTCTCCCTTTCGGCGCATCAGATCGCGCCCTTACTCGTTCTTCCGACCGAGGTGACGCCCTTGACGGAATTCAGCCTCGAAATGATATCTCTCAGGTGCGACTTGTCGCGCACCGTGATGTCGAAGCGCACAACGGCTTTTCCGTTGCCGAAGGTGCGCGAGCTCATATTGTGAATGTGGATCTTCATGCTGCCGAGCTGACCGGAGAGGTCTGCGACCAGCCCCGTTCTGTCCTCCGCTCTGATCTCTATGACGGTGCTGAAATACGTGTCTATCGACTCAGCCCATTTCGCGCCGATCCAGCGCGTCGGATCCTCGCAGGCGCTGATGTCCTCCGGAACATTCGAGCAGAAACGCTTGTGGACGGAGATACCGTGCCCCTTCGTGATGAACGCGATAATCTCGTCGCCCGGAAGAGGCGTGCAGCACTTCGCGAGCTTTATATCGACGTCGTCCATTCCGTCGATCACGACGCCGCTCTTTGACGTTGTGCGGTGAGCAGGCTCGTCGGTAAGCGGCACGACGAATTCCTCGACCTTGCCCTCGGCGCGCTCCTTCTCCTCGATGATCTTGAGGTACTCCTCCTTCATTCGCGGAAGCAGCTTCCACAGCACCGTTCCGCCGTAGCTGATGGAGGCGTAGAAATTCTCCATATTGGGGATATTCTTCTTTTTGAGTATCGGCTCCATCATACGCGCGAGGTCGCGCTCGTCGAGGTCGATGCCGTTGCGGCGGCACTCCTTCTCGAACTCGGCCTTTCCGAGGACGATATTCTCCTCGCGCTTCTCGCGCTTGAACCACTGGCGGATCTTGTTGCGCGCGTCGCTCGTCTTGACGATCTTGAGCCAGTCTCTCGACGGGCCGACCGAGCCTTCCTTGCCCGTCAGTATCTCAATGATATCGCCCGTCTTGACGACGTAGTCGATCGGGACGATCCTGTAATTTGCCTTTGCGCCGAGCATTCTGTTGCCGACCTCGCTGTGGATCGCGTAGGCTACGTCGATCGCGGTCGAGCCCATCGGCAGATTGATCAGCTTGCCGCGCGGCGTGTATACGAAGACCTCGTCAGACGAGAGGTCTGTCTTGATATCCTTGATAAGTCTCGTCGGATCGTGATTGTCCTCCTGGTTTTCGAGCATCTTGCGGATCCATGCAAGCTGTTCGTCCATAGAGCTTTTGTTGTTGATGCCGAGCTTATATTTCCAGTGAGCCGCGATACCATATTCCGCCGTCATGTGCATCTCGCGTGTACGTATCTGCACCTCAAAGGGTACGCCGTCCGTGCCGATCACCGTCGTATGGAGAGAGCGGTAGTAGTTCGGCTTCGGCGTGGAGATATAATCCTTGAAGCGGCTCGGGAGCGGCTGGAACATATCGTGAACGATGCCGAGGACGTTGTAGCAGTCGAAAACGCTGTCAACGATCACCCTCACGGCGTAGATATCGTATATCTCCTGGAGCGATTTCCCCTGCACAATGAGCTTTTTGTAAATGCCGTGTATGCTTTTTACGCGCCCGCTGACTGTCGCGTCCTTGATGTCCTTTGAAACGCGCTCCGAGATCTGCGCGATTATCTTCTTGATAAAGCCCTGACCGTCTGCAATGTTATTTTCGAGGTACGTCTCTATCTCCTTGTAGCCGATCGGATCGAGGTACTGGAGCGAAAGATCCTCCATCTCGTCCTTTATCGCCTTGATACCGAGGCGGTGAGCGATCGGCGCGAAGACCTCCATCGTTTCGAGGGCGATATCGCGGCGCTTCTGCTCGCGCATACAGTCGATCGTTCGCATATTGTGGAGCCTGTCGGCGAGCTTGATGATGATAACGCGGATATCGTCCGCCATAGCGATCAGCATTTTGCGGACGTTTTCCGCCTGGCGCTCCTCCTTTTCGGTGTAGGCGATCTTGCTGATCTTCGTAACGCCGTCAACGAGGTGAGCGACGTCCTCTCCGAACTGCGACGACACCTCCTCAAGCGTTACGGGTGTGTCCTCAACGACGTCGTGAAGCAGCGCCGCGACGACGGAGTCTGTATCCATTCCGAGATCCACGATTATACAGGCGACGGACGTCGGGTGGAGGATATACGGCACGCCGGAGATCCTTCGCTGGTCACCGTGCATTTTTTCCGCGAGACGGTATGCTCTCTCGATCTTTTCTCTGTCATAATCATTGGAGCTTTTATCCATCAGCTCACAAAGCTCTTCGTAATCCTGATAGTATTTTCTGTTTGCTGTCACGATAACCACACCTCTCACGTTTTCTTCTCATACGTCAGCTTCTCCCCGAGGCAGCCGCCAACATAAATCAGCATAAAAAGCGTATTATATACTATTATAAGCAAATTTTCGTAAAAATCAACAGTTTTTACCGTAGTTTCACGATAATAACTCAATTTTTCTAAAAAATACCGTCACATTCAACAAGATAATAGTAATGTGTATTGCAAATAGCGCTTTGATATTGTAAAAAATATATTGTATCGCAAGTATTCAAAATATTAATTACACCGGATCATCACGCAGTCCTGCGAGGATCGGCGCAGAGAGGATATCTACGCGCGGCGGAGCCTGATTGACGGAGATCACCGCCGCTTCGCCCTGCTGCGAAACGCTTATGAGCCGGTGCTGCTCCATAGCCTTTATGATGATGAGAAGGCCGCCGAGCGTCAGATCCTTCATTCCGAGGCGGTGAAGAAGGATATCGGGGGGAAAGCGGAAGCCGCCGCTGCTTCTCAAAAACCGGTAGACCGCGGCGAAATCGTCCCGCGTTACGGAAAGCTCGCGGCGAGTCTTCTGTGTGACTTCTCCGCCGGTGAGGTACTCCTCGTAGACACGTCTGCTCATAAGCAGCTTCTCGTTGTCCTCGCCCGTGAACTTGACCTCGCGAAGCTGCGGAGAGACGCTTTTCAGACCTTTGTATTCGCTGATCTTCAGATCTACCGCGAGATCGACGACGTCTCCCCTGCGGTACGGGAAAGCCTCGTATGTACTTGAAAAAGAAACGGCGCTGCCGGAGAATCCGCCGCGCTTGAAAAGCACCTTGACGTACATTCCGTCTTTAAGGGGAACTACGTCCGTCAGCGTTACGCCGCCGAAGGCGAAGACGGGCTTCGGGTTTCCGGAGCCGTAAGGCTCAAGCAGCGAAAGCGACTCCACGTCGGCTACGCTCACGGCGCCGGGACGAAGGCGCGCGGCGATCTCAATCGTCGGGAAGAATGTATCGCTGACGGTGTCGGCGTATTCGTTGATCCGTCTGCGGAATTCGTCAATATTTTCCGAGGGCAGGGACATTCCGGCTGCCATCGGATGACCGCCGAAGATCGAGAGCAGCTCGCTGCAGTAGGTTACGCCCTCTATCATCGAGAAGCCCTCCACACTCCTCGCGGAGCCTTTCGCTTTCTCTCCGTCCACGCTGATAACGATAGTCGGCTTGCCGTAAAGCTCCTTGATACGCGCCGCAGCAAGGCCGATCACGCCCTGGTGCCACCCCTCGCCGGCGACGACGATCACCTTTCTGCTGCGGATATCCTCGTTTTCGTCGAGAGCTTTTACGGCGGCGGCGCAGATGCTGCGCTCGATCGACTTTCGCTCATCGTTGTTGCGGCAAAGCTCCTCGGCGAGCTGCTCCGCGCGCTGCTCGTCGTCCGTCGTCAGAAGCTCGACGGACTTTTGCGAGAGGTCTATCCTTCCGCCGGCATTGATCCTCGGGGCGAGAATAAACGCGATATCGCCCGAGGTTATCCGCCTGTCTCCGCAGCCGGCAAGGCGGCGCAGCACGGATATCCCTACGTTCCTTCCGGCGTTGATCCTTTTCAGCCCCTCGCGCACGAGAGTTCTGTTTTCGCCGGAGAGGCTTACGACGTCG
>CADAYJ010000067.1:4905-14450 GCA_902792115.1 uncultured Ruminococcus sp.
GTTCCGATCGCGCAGATGTCGGCAAAGCGGTCAAGAAGCTCCTCCATGTCCGGGCTGCCGCGCTCGAGAGCCATCACGAGCTTGAACGCGACGCCGACTCCCGAAAAGTGCTTGAACGGGCTTTCGTCGTCCGCACGGTGAGGATCTACAACGGCGACTGCCTCGGGCAGCTTCTTCGGCGGCTCGTGGTGATCCGTCACAACGGTGTCTATGCCGAGGGAGGCGGCGTAGCTTACCTGGTCATACGCGGAAATTCCGTTATCGACCGTGATGATAAGCGTCACGCCCTGCTCGTGAAGGCGGTCGATCGCCGTATTGTTAAGACCGTAGCCCTCGCTCTCGCGCGCAGGGATATAGTACGACACGTCGCACCAGAGGCTTTTCAGATAAAGGTACAGCAGCGCCGTAGACGTTACACCGTCGGCGTCGTAGTCTCCGTAAATGCAGATCTTTTCCTGCGACTCGACGGCAAGCTCTATTCGCTCCACCGCATCTTCCATGCCGCGGATCAGAAACGGATCGGAAAATTCGGGGGAATCGCTGACGAAGCATTTCAGCGCGTCTTCGCTCTCAAAGCCCTTCACAAGCAGCATTGCGGCCGCAAAGGGCGATACGCCGAGCTTTGCCGCAAGCTCTCCCGCGCGGCTTTTGTCACCATTTGTCAGCGTCCATTTTTTCATTGCTCTTCTCCTTCTCCGCCGCAAGTCAGCAGGCGGATAACAATACTCTGCGGCGGGCAGGCAAAGTCAGGCTCCGTGAGGCGTCCGGCGCGTTCTCCCCTGCGAAAAGCGAGGCGCGGCACGGAGCAAAAGTTCATTTTCTCTGCGGTTATAAGCGGAAAACTCCTCTCAGCATCAAGAGGAGTTTTGTGTTTCGTTATTGTGAAGACGCCGCCGACGAGGACGAAGCCGCTGAGGACGAAGCCGCTGAGGACGAAGCCGCTGAGGACGAAGCCGCTGAGGACGAAGCCGCAGACGAGCTTGTCACGTCGTTTATATCTCTCACGTCGATATTGGTCGTGTACGTTCCGTATACCCAGCAAGTCGTGCTGTCCTTGACGGTAACGGTTACGGGCATAACCGTCGTTCCGACCTTTACGCCTTCGAGATCCAGCGTTGCCGTCAGATCGTCGCTTGTCAGCTCGACGACCTCGTTCTTCGGCCCTACGACTCTGACGATCAGGTTGCCGTAGGACGAGACCTCCGCCACAAGGCCCGGCGGCGTATTTTCCTGTACAAAATGCGTCAGCACGAAGGACTTGGTGGAATAATTGGAGAAATCGAAGTTGACCGTTGCGGTATCTACATTATTGAGATTTCGGACGCCCTCGGGCATCACGATACTCGTTGACATTGCAGACATTCTGTACGAAACGGAGCTGAGGTCTATCGTTCCGGCAGAGATCTGCGTTACGGAATCTATCTTGTCTGCCGCCGCTGCGATCTCGATCTCATTCGGCTCAAGCGAGACAAGCGCGCTGTCATCAAAGCCCTCGGGCGCGTTGAGATAATCTATCACCAGAGGCACGGTTTTCTTTACGAGAACCGGAATCGTTGCGTCAACCGTCGCCGGCGAAAGCGTTATTGAGTCGTCCTCGATCTCGTTGTCAGAGGAATCGAGCAGCTTCACAGGAAGGTTGCTGAGCGTCGTTGTTTCCTGAAGCTCCTTGTCTGCGTCTGTCGAGACGACGGCGCGCACCGCCTTGGAAACGCTCTGCTCCGGACCGGTCACCATCACGGTCTGCTGCGAGAGCGCCGGGGTGCCGATATAATACTCGACGGGGGAGCTTGCGTTGATCTGAGATTCGATCGTAAAGTCAGTCGTGATGTTTCTGTCCACAACGACCTTGACCTCGGACGGCGTGACCGACACGATATCGTAATTATTCTTTATCCCGACCTGGCGCGCCATCAGAGTGACGTTGTACGTTCCGGAGGCGACGATATTGCCGATATTCGTACCGTAGACCTGGATATCGCCCGGCTTCAGGGAGCCGACGGTAACGCTGTTGCCCTTGACGCGGACGGTCGCCACAAAATCGTCGAGCGGAATGCCGTCAACGGAGACGACGGAAAGATTGTCTCCCTTCGCCTCGTCGGAAAGCTCCATCGTCAGCGGTATCGACGTGACCGGATAATTGACGATCTCGCCCTTGCTCATAGACATTGTCGCCCAGATGAAGAACGCGATCACGAAAGAGAGCGCAAGCATAAACTTGTCGTTCGCGAAAAGCCCTTCGAGAGAAAACCTTTTTTTCTTTTTCAGGGTGAGCTTTTTCTTCTTCTCGCCCTTGTTTTCGTCCTTTTTCTTACTGCTCACTCTTGCTTTCTCCTTTCTCGCGCCTGATGCGGAAAGAGAATTTCTCCGCAGGCTCGCTCTCCGAACGAATCAGGAGATGGTTAAGCTCGTTTGTGAGCGATTCCCTTGTGTAATCGCGCGTGATCTCGCCGTTGAGCGCTATCGAGACGGCGCCCGTCTCCTCGGATACGACAACGACTACCGCGTCGGATACCTCGCTCACGCCGATCGCCGCGCGGTGCCGCGTTCCGAGGTTATCGTCAACGTGCTTGTTGTCGTTAGTCAAAGGAAGGATACAGCCGGCGGCATACACCTTGCCGTCGCGCACGATCATAGCGCCGTCGTGAAGAGGCGCTTTATTGTAGAAAACATTCCCGATCATCATGATCGAGGGCGTGGCGTTGATTATCGTTCCCGTGTCGGCGATATCTCCGAGGCGCGTGCGGCGCTCGAAGACGATGAGCGCGCCCGTTTTGCGCTCGTGAAGCTGCATTATCGCCTCAACGTAGATGGAAAGGTACTGGCTGATCGCAGGGAGGTTCATGTCGCCGGAGGAGCCGACGAGCAGCCGTTTGAAGCGCCGGTACGTGTAGTTGCTCCGCCCGATCTGCTCGAGGAATTTTCTGATCTCGGGCTGGAACACGATAAACAGCACGATCACGGCAAACTCAAAGAAACGGTTGAGCAGCGCCGTCATCATCGTGAAGTTGAACAGATTGGCAAAGCCGTACAATACAAGCATGATAAGGATACCCTTAACGAGCTGTACGGCGCGCGTCTCTCTTACGAGCTTGGAAATATAAAAAATAATCAAGCCGATAGCCAGTATGTCGATCGCGTCCTTAACGCGGAAGGTACGCATGACAGCGGCAAAGTTTTCAAGCCACTGATTTATTGTTCCCATAATGTTTGATGTCCTCTCGTCGGAAGTCTTTTCCGACCTGTATTTAAAAGCGGCAAAAAGCCGCTAATATTATTTTATCACAAAATTCGATATATGCAACTGCTTTTAACAACTTTGCACAAAAAAATTTTCAAACGCGCAACAAACGGAAGGCTTTGCGGCTCTGTATACTATATTTAAAAAAACTGCCTGCGGCTGTGCAAAAGGCTTTCCCGCTGACAAGAATGACATCACGGGAAGCCCTTTGCGTTTTAACAGACCGCGGGAAGACTCTGCCGGAACCGGAGTTCGGTGTGCAGAACGCATCTGTTCATTAACTGTTTCTTGCAAGGCGCATCACGGCGGAGGCGGCGGCGTTTATTTCGTTCATCGTTGTGAAGTACGACGGGCATATGCGGACGGCGCCCGTGTCGAGCGTGCCGAAGTGGCGGTGAGCAAGCGGCGCGCAGTGAAGCCCTGCGCGAACGGCGATACCGGCGCGCTGTGAGAGGTACTGCGCCGCGGCTTCACTGTCCATGCCCCTGATATTAAAGGAAAGCACTCCGCCGAAGCGCCGGGCGTCGGGGCGCGGCGTGTAGAAAATGACGCGCTCCTCGCGCGAGAGCCTGTCGTAGAACGCCCTTGTGAGCGCTGTTTCGTGGGAGAGTATCCTGCTCTCTCCCGTTGCCTTTACAAAATCAAGTCCTGCCGAAAGCCCGACTATCCCGGCGTAGTTCGGCGTTCCGCTCTCGAATTTGTCGGGCGGAAAATCCGGCTGCTCCGGCGAGCGTGACGCGCTGCCCGTGCCGCCCTCTATGATCGTTGAAAGCAGCTCGGGGCGGCGCGCGATGAGAAGACCTGTGCCCATCGGACCGTAAAGCCCCTTGTGACCGGGCATACACACGAAGTCGAAGCCGCTTTCCTCCGCGTTTATCGGGAAAACTCCGGCGCTCTGAGCAGCGTCTATCATGATCGGGATACCGTACTGGCGGCACAGCGCGGCGATGCGCCCGACGGGCAGCCTCATTCCCCACACGTTTGAGACGTGGGTGCAGACCACGAGGCGCGTGTCCGGTCTGAGGGCGTCGCGGAACGAGGAGATCGTCTCGTTGTCGTCCTCCGACACTGTGACCGCCGTATATGACACGCCGCGGCTTTCAAGCGCCTTGAGCGGACGCACCACGGCGTTGTGCTCCATATCGGATATAACGGCGTGACCGCCGCTGCCGAGAATTCCCTTTATCACCATATTGACCGAATACGTGCAGCCCGGCGTGAAGATCACGTTTTCCACGCTTCCTGCGCCGAACATCTCCGCCGCCTTGACGCGGCATTTGTAGATCTGTTCCGACGCGGAGACCGACATTTTGTGACCGCCGCGCCCCGGATTGGCGCCGCTCGATATTGCTCCGGAAACGGCGCGCCGCACGGACATCGGCTTCGGATACGTTGTGGCAGCGTTGTCAAGATAGATCATGCGCCGCCTCCCGTACCGGTGTGACTGCGGATAATCGCCCTTGCGCGCGCGGCGTTCTTAGGGACGTAGAGGCTGTATCCGCAGCCGCCGGAAGCTCCGCCGGGACTCCTGACGAGCTGCGCCGCGATCCCGTTTTTCTTCAGAAGATCCTTTATTCCGAGAGCCTGCGTCAGGGAGCGCATGGCTATCAATTCTTTCTTTTCCATTACTATCACCTCAATTATCGGGTGCAAAGCAGGTGCCCCGATAATACATTATATGACGCAAAAAGCCGTTCAGTGAAATATGCGAAGAATACTTGCTCAATCTGGAATAATGTGATATAATTGAAAAAAACCTGGGAGCGGCTGCGAAAACGAGCAGCTTTGCAGGTTTTGGCGGATAAGACGCCGGAAATGTTCGGATATCGCGGCGTCACATCTGCAATAACAAGGAGGTGTATTTTTATGATTTCAAAGGATATGCTGTCAAAGCATTCGGCGACTCCCGTTCACAGCACCGTAAGCCTTACAAAGAACCCGGAGCTGAACAAGAAGCTCACTCTGCGAAAGGTCGTTCTTGAAAAAGAGGCGGTAAAGGCGTCTGTCAGCGGAAGCATGGCGCGCGTCGTCTTTGCGCTCGACCACTCCGGCTCGATGCGTAATATGTATAAGGACGGCACGGTGCAGACGCTGTTCGAGCGCATATTCCCTATGGCGATGTATTTTGACGATAATTCCGAGCTTGATTTCTACTGGTTCGATTCGATCTACAAGGAGCTTGACGCCGTAACGCCCGACAATCTGGACGGCTACGTCGAGAACGTCATTCTCTCAAAGAAGGATCACTTCGGCGGCACGTGCTATGCGCCGATCATGCAGGAGATCCTCAACCGCTTCGGAAAGCGCGAGCCGGCGAACATCCCGACCTTCGTAATATTCATCACGGACGGCGCAAACTCCGACAAGCGCGCCTCCAAGGAGGTTTTGACCGAGGCTTCGAGGTACAATCTTTTCTGGAAGTTCATCGGCATCGGCAGCGAGAAATTCGAGTTTCTCGAAAGGCTCGACACTCTCACAGGCAGATTTATCGACAACGCGAACTTCGTAAGCGTAAACGATCTTTCCTCGATCGGCGACGACGAGCTTTATTCGCTGCTTCTCGAGGAGTATTCCGACTGGCTCGCGCTTTGCAGGCAGAACGGGATCAGCGTATAAAAGAGTTCGCATAATAAACAATAATGAAAGGGTGTATTTCATGTCAGATACTGATATAATGGCTTTTCTCAGCGGTACGGTAATTTTGATACTGCTTTTTGCTTTGGCGGTATGTATAGTTTGCATTGTTGCGCAGTGGAAGATCTTCCAGAAGGCAGGCAAGCCGGGATGGCACTGCATTGTTCCGTATCTCAACGTATACGATCTCTACGATCTGAGCTGGAACAGGAACATGGGCTTC
Source organism: uncultured Ruminococcus sp. (assembly GCA_902792115.1). GTDB lineage: Bacteria > Bacillota > Clostridia > Oscillospirales > Acutalibacteraceae > RUG592. The sequence goes on from CADAYJ010000067.1 coordinate 11,001, forward strand.
GTTGCTATCGCGCTTCTGCTTGCGGAATCTTTTTCAAGCGGAATTCAGGCAAGCGGTGACTCCTCGGACGGAAGCGTCATTACGGCGCTCGGGAGCATTGCAGCGTTTGCGTACTGCATTATTTCGATCGGCCAGCAGGTGAAGCTAGCCAGGTCGTTCGGCAGAAGCGGCGCGTTCGCGGTCGGTCTCATCTTCCTCTCGCCAATCTTCCTCTGTATCCTCGCCTTCGGCAACTCGGTTTACATCGGCCCCGACGGTCAGGGTACGCTCACATCTCAGACCTACGGTCAGCCGGGCTACGGTCAGGGCGGCTACGGTCAGGGCGGCTACGGTCAGGGCGGCTACGGTCAGCCGGGTTACGGTCAGGGCGGCTACGGTCAGCCGGGTTACGGTCAGCAGAACGCCGGCGGCTACGGCACCGCGCCTGCTGCGGGCTACGACACCTTCAGCACGGCAGGACGCGAGCCGTACCAGGGCGCAAACGGCTTCGTTGCACAAGGTCAGCCTCAGCAAAGCTACGACGCTCAGCCTCAGCCACAACCTCAGGCTCAGCCTCAGACCGACGGCAGCGACCGGAATCCGTTCAGCAGCAGCAATCCTTACGTTTGATAATCGACGGGATCGGGCATTTTGTCCGATCCTATTTTTCACATTTGCTTCTGTCCTTTTATAAATTTATCAATAACGATAGGGTAATATTGTGCATTTGTTAGAAATTTGAATATTTTGTAAATTCATATATACATTTATAAAGAATTTATGTATAATATAAGTACGGTGGTATATTCCTAATGATGAAGGCATTAAGCCGGAAAGGACGAATGATATGTCTGTAATTATTTCAATTATCATTATTATACTTATCTTTGTTGCACAGTGGAAGATCTTCACAAAGGCAGGCAAGCCGGGCTGGCACTGCATTGTTCCCTACCTCAACGCATGGGATCTCTGCTGCATCGCATGGAGCAGAAAGATGGCCGGTATTTTCGTAGGCTCGACCGTTGTATACAGCATTCTGAGCGCTATTTCATCAGGCAAGGCAGCTAACGGCGAGAGCAGCGGCGCTCTTGGCTTGATCTTAGGTATTGTTTCCGTGTTCTATCTTGTGCTCTACGCAATGCTTCTTTACAAGCTGTCCAAGTCCTTCGGTCACGGCATCGGCTTTACTATCGGACTTATCTTCCTTGCACCGATCTTCATGTGCATTCTCGGCTACGGCAGCTCGCAGTACATCGGCCCCGAGGGCAACGGCATGGCTGCAAGCAACAACGCAGCCGGCGGCAACCCGTTCGACAACAACAATCCTTACGCATAATCACATAAATATTATTACGTGATCAAAAGCCACCGATAATTCTCAGTGCATCTTTAGCCGGTACAGCCGATCTGTACCGGCTTTCTTCTGCGCTGAAACAGATTACAAAATTGTAACTAACGTGTGCTTGATTTTTTCCTCCCGTTATGATATAATAAATGTCGCTGAGAAAAACAGTATCCGGGTGTGGCGCAGTTTGGTAGCGCGCTTGAATGGGGTTCAAGAGGCCGCTGGTTCGACTCCAGTCACTCGGACCAAAATCTCCCTCACATTTTGTGAGGGATTTTTTATTGAGAGGGAAAATAATGGAACAAATCTTATTAAACAAAAAATATAAGATCCTATCCGGCAGCACACTAAAGGTGCTTGCATTAACCACAATGATCATAGATCACATTGCATACGTTCTTATGCCGTGTATACCGATCGCCGTATTTCCTTTTCTGCTTATCGGATCTCACGAGATATCTATTTTCTACATATGCAGGCTTATAGGAAGATTTGCGTTTCCGATCTACGGATTTCTTCTTGTTGAGGGTTATATACATACGCACAGCCGAAAACAATACGGGATCAATCTGCTTTCCTTTGCAGTTATATCGGAGATACCGTGGAATCTTGAACACACGGGAAGCGTTCTGCTTTACAGCAGCCAGAATGTATTTTTTACACTGTTTCTCGGATTTCTCTGTATGTACTGCTATGACCGATATAAGGAAGACAGCAGGAAGCTGATACTATCGCTTGGCGGTCTTTTTCTGATCTCGATCTTGTTAAGGGCAGACTACGGCAGCATCGGTATGTTCTATATACTATTCATATACTTGCTAAAGGAACACGAGATCGCAAGATCATTTATCGGAACATCTTTCTTTGCCCGTCCTTGGACTGTAACACCGGCATTTGCCGCAATGCTGATGTACAACGGCAAGAGAGGTTTTATCAAAGGGAAGTTCTTCAAGTACGTTTTTTATGCGGCTTATCCTCTGCATATTCTCGCTCTCTATATTATCAGAGTACTCTATTTAGGTGGTTACCAATAACATTACGGCCGCTCCCACGACTTTGGGAACGGCCGATTATTATTTTTCAAGTTCGTTTACCTTATCCAAAAACTCCCCCACAAGCTCCGTATACGCCTTCTTGCCGAGGACGGCTCTTGACTGCGCGTGTTCGGCGTGATCGACGATGTGCAGCTCGCTGTAACCGCTCGTTTTTTCCTTGAGGCGCTCGCTGTTGTCGGGCGTGATGAATGTGTCGGCGGTGCCGTGAATGAAGCAGACGGGGATCGTGTTGCCGTCGATCGCGTCGATCGCGGAGGTGTCCTTCATGCTCCAGCCGTATACAACGCGCATTGCGGCGTCTACGCACGGCTCCAGGAAGCCGATGCCGCGGCTCCTGAAGCCCGTGCCGATCAGCTCGTAGAGATTTGTAAATCCGCAGTCGGCGACGACGAAGCGGACGTTCGGCTTTGCGCCGAGCGTTGAAAGCGACGTACTGCTGCCCATAGATTCGCCGTGAAGCCCGAGGTAAATGTCGCTGCCGAAGCGTGAATACGCATCATCAATGATTTTCAGAAGATCCTGCGATTCATAGTTTCCGATCGTGCAGACGGACTTCTCGTTCTCGCCGTGGCCGCGCAGATCGTAGATTACGCATTTATAGCCGAGCGCGTCGTAAACGGGAACGTACTTTCCGGCGCCGTAGCGGTTTGAGTTATACCCGTGGGAGATTATCACGTATTTATCGGAATCCTGCGTATCGTCGGAATAAAGAAGCTGGCAGTGCAGGATATAGCCGTCCTTGCCCTCGACGGTGTACGATTCCGTCTTATAGTCCTCGAGGTCTCCCCATACGCCGTTTGAGATCGCCCACTGCTTCTCCCCCTCGAGCGTCATTCCTTTCGGGAAGCTGAGGTAACGCGCCATCACGACGCTGAAAACGACAAGCGCGGCGGCTGTGAGTATGAGAAGAACGATCAATACTCTGATAATGATCTTTACTGCTATCTGCTGCATAAAACGCCCCCCTTTAAAGTTCCTGATTCTATTATAATTCGACGCTTTCATTTTGTCAATCTCACTGCCAAGCGGCAGCAGGCAGTTCCGGTGAGGCTTTTTGATGATTCAGGCTTT
>CADAYJ010000068.1 GCA_902792115.1 uncultured Ruminococcus sp.
TGTCGCCGTTCTTATTCTGCACCTGTATCCCGTCATGACCGGAGGTTATCGAAAGAGTGCCGCCGCCAATACGTGCGGAATCGTCTGCTTTTATGCCGGCAGAGGAGGCATTCAGGGAGATCGTGCCGCCTACGACTTTCAGGTCGTCCTTGCATACGACGCCGTGGAGCTTTGAGTCTATCGTAAGAGAGCCGCTCCCGTTTAAGGTTATATCGTCGTCTGAGTAGATCGCGCCATTGAGACCGTCTGCGTTGTCCTCACACGTATAAGTCAGAGAGCTGCAGCCCTTGCAGATAATAATGACCTTTTCGCTCTGCTCGACGCAGATACACGGTCTCTCGGAATTCGTCATTGTGACGTCGCTGAGGATAATATACACGTTGCCGGACTTCGTTGAATCATTTACGGTGATCGTGACGTCCTCAGACGAGCCTGTGACCTCATAGATCCCCTTTGAGGTTATCGTCACATCACTTCCGGACGAACCTCTTGTGGAATCGGAAATAGTACCCTCGCTTCCGGAAAGCGTGCTCGTCGCGTTCGGCTCTTCGGACTCAACGTCTCTGAGATCTCCCTCGGCAAAGGCGCCGTCTTCGGCGGCAGAGGCTGCTTCCGCCGATTCCGCACCGGAAGCGGACGCGCTCTGAGACGCAGCGGAGGAAGTATCGGAGCCGGTATCGGGAGTATCCTCTGTACAGGCTGTGAGCGAGCAGGAAGCTATGATCATCGCAATGACAATAGCTGCAAATCGTTTTGATCTCAACATGATCTCATCTCCTTTTTTAGCTGTATGAATATATATCAAAGTTGATTCTGAGGCTCTGTGTAAGGAAGTATCGCAATTTCAAGGTTGCCGTTCTTCGTGCGAAGCTCATCAATGAACGCCTTCTCCTCTGAGGGATCCTTCATTCTGATCTTGAAGGAGAGGCGGAACATCGAGCCCATGCCTGTCGTCTTTACGCCGGCGCTCTCATAGCTTTTGAGGTAGTGGCTGAACGTGTCGTTGAAGACGTCCGTGTATTCAAGCGACTCCGGGATCGTAACCCTCAGCAGCTTATCCTGCGCCATGCCGGGATGCTCGAAGATCGGCAGGAACGAGAGCAGGAAGAAAAGAATTGAAAGGCCGAGAAGGATCACTACGCCGTAGCCGACATAGCCCATACCGAAGGCGATTCCGGACGCCATCGCGATGAGGATCGCGGCCAGCTCGTCGGCGCTGCCCTGGGCGGAACGAAAGCGGATCAGACCGAACGCACCGCCGATAGCGACGCCTGCGCCGATATTGCCGTTGACAAAGGTTATCACGGTGCCGACGATGAACGGAAGGATCGCCGCAACGATGAAAAAGCGCTTTTTGGAACGCACCTTAAAGGACATCAGCCAAGCAAAAATTATTCCCGAAAGGATCGCGGCGCCGGACATTATGAAGAATTGTGCAGATGTCACACTCATTGTATAGATCGAATCAAACATTTTGAAAACTCCTTTGGTTAATTTTTTGAAGCTGATGCTTGTACGCCGTTCCGACTTTGGAGAAACTGATCTTGTATATCTTCCCCTCCGAGAGAATATCGGTGAGCCACAGCGGTATCGCCTGCTGCACCTTGATCTCAAGTATTGTATACCCTTCCGGCAGAAGCGATATTCCTTCCATTGAATGTGTAAGCGTGAGCCGGTCGGAGCGGTAACGGGGATTATGGTCGATAGTCAGGCGGAGATCGCCGTCCGGCTGATAATACGCGACTCTGTCGTAGATTATCAGGCAGGCAGGAGAGAGCGTGTCGTAGTGGTCGCGGAAGGTCGTAATCTCTCTGTTGATCTGACCGCCGGCGCAAATATCGCCCTCGCCGTCGAAAAACTTTTTTACCAGCGGTATCGTCGATTGGACGCGGCGCTTGTATACTATTCCGTATGCCTTTCGTTTAAGCTCTAAGTACACAGGAGAATCCTCCGTTGCGAGTCCGTAGGAACGAAGACGGATCTTTTCCTTGAACGGCGGCTTCTCTATCGAGGTGCGTATCAGGCGGTAATTCGGTGTATCGTAGTACAGCGAGGCGATGGAACACAAGCCGTAGCGATCCACCTCCATATGGCCCTTGATGCGCTCCTTGAAGAATTCAGTCTGCTCGGGGCTGAGCATATATTTCAGCTCGTAGCGCTTCATGACTACGATCGGTTTTTCTGCCGGCATACGATCACCTCCCCTTTAGAGCGCTATCGTCAGCGTAAACATTCCCTCGCCGACCTTTGCGCTTACTCTGCCGTTGTGTGCCTTTACAATATCCTTGACGTTGGAAAGCCCCAGTCCGACAGTGTCCTTCCCCTCCGCATTTGAGAGGACGGTGAAGCGGTCAAACACCTGATCGGCAGGTCCGCTCGGAAGTCCTGTGTCGTTCGACTGGACAAGAAGGACTCTGTCTCCCTCGTGTGCGAGAGTAAACGACGCTCTCGAAAGCGAATATCTCAGGCTGTTAGTGACAAGCTCGGATACCATCTTCTTGATTGCTTCGTCCTCGGCGTCGATGATAACGTCGTCCTCTATCTCGGTCTCCAGCTCGATATTTCTCTCTTTGAAATTGTCCTTGTTGGAATCAAGCACGTACGAAAGCGTACTCGAAAGGTTCACCTTGGTTACAGCCTCGTTGTTTTCCTCAAAGATCGCGAGAGAGCCGATATCCCTGACAAGATCAGTCATTTTCTTTACCTGACGGTTTATCGCCTTTGTGTAATCGGAGGAACCGTTTTCGCTCTCTATGACCTGCGTGCTTGCATTTATGACGGTGAGAGGGAGCTTGAAATCGTTTTCGATCTTTCGGATAAAGCTCTTCTGCTTCATATCCGCCTCTTCAAGGGGCTTGAAGAGCATTTTTGCGACCGTCATAAGCACAAAGAAGCTGATAAGAAGCCCCATAATCTCTCCGAAGATCGAGATTATCAGTATCCTGTATGAAGGAAGCAGCTCTCGCCCTTGGTCTATGACCGTGATATACGTTCTTTTGCCCTCCTTATACACGCGGTACCGGTACGTTCCGCGAGTCCAGCCGGTGGAATCCACAGCAGAGGACGAAAGCGTTTTAGCCCACGCCTCTGCCTCCTCCTCCGTTACTGCCGACAGCTTGAAGGATATCTTTTCCGAGTTTCCCTTTTTGTCGAAAGCATACGTGAAGTAGCGCAGCGACGAGTTCATATCGGGGGAGCTTGGTCCCATCGGGCCGATGCCGTGAGGCTCGCCGAATTTACCCTCAAACGCCGGCTGGGCATTATCTGAGGTGGCATGATCGGCGTTCTTTTTCTTCTGACCGCGGTCTTCCCTGTCGGAGAACGCGCCGTGCCTGTCGCTTATCATCTGAGTCAGCATATCGGCGTCATTCCCCGCCATAGTGAAATTCACGCCGTTGATGATCGACAGCAGCACGGTAAGCAGCGCGAAGACGGAGAGCATTGCATACAGTACAAATCTATTTCTGACTTTATTCATATTCATAACTCATTCACCAGCCTGTACCCCTCATCTGTGACGTATTTTACGCGAGCGCTCTTTCCCATTCTCTCAAACTTATTGTTGAGCGCGTTGATGTACGCGCTGATATGAGGAACTGAAAAAGGCGCGTTGTCATTAAGCGCAGTGAGGATATTTATTTCTTCATTTGAATACGGCGTTCCGTCCGAGGCGCGGAAGCAGGAGACCTCGATCTCGGCGCCGCCGACGGAAAGCGTTTTTTCCGACGCCGCTTTTTCGCTCACCTGCGCGATCCTCGAAGAAAGGTCGGACGGCAGAAACGGAAAATTCATATACGAGCTTGCACCGGGCTTTTCGAGCAGCACCTTCGGGGTGACCTTTCTCGGAAGGAGGACGATCGAAGGAATTCCTCTCTCGCTGATAAGCCTCATCGCGTCGCTGTAATCCATACGCGGAAGACTTCTGTCAAGGATCACCAGATCGAAGCTGTTTTCCGCGATGCTTCCGACGAGCTGCGGGCCGTCAAAAACATCTGTTACATCTAATCCGCCGAGCGAAAGCAGTTTTTTGTATGTTAACAGCAGATCTCTGTCGGGAGCTGCAAGAAGCAATCTCATAATAATACACCACTCTTTCAGATGCTGCGTTCAAACGTGCAGAGCGCGTTCCGATTTTGCTCTGCGTTCCTGTATGTATAAATAATAAGTGAATCTTCTTAAAAGAATCTTAAACGTAATTTAAGATAACTTAAAATTTCGCGGATCAATATACGATAACAGTAAAGGGCGGATCAGCACGTGATCCGCCCTGATACACGGGGGGGAGGGTAAAATGCGTCACAGCAGAGGCAAAATGCGTGCTGCCGGATTACAGCTTTCCCTCAATAGATCTGATTATATAACGTCCGCAAAGCTCTGCGCTTCTGCCGACATTGAAGACATGATCGTGATACGTCTTTTCAATAGCAGCACGGTATTGATCCTTGTTTTCAAGAAAGCCCTTTACGACAGAGCAGACCTCGGATATATTCTCCGGCTTAACCGCACGCCCGATCACGCTTCTAAGCTCAATGCTGATAGGTGACCGGTCTATCTCCTCGTAGTCAGGATTCATGACCTTCATAGGAGTGTCAATGAACAGCACGGGACGCTTTGTCACATAGGCGAATTCCCATGATATATCTGACCAGTCTGTGACGAGGACATCGGATTCCATAACGGGCGATGTCTTGGAGAAATCCGTCTGTATCTCGATATTGGGATCATCGCGGTAACGCTCGCGCATCTCCTCAAATCGCTCAGGCTCGTGGCGAACCTGCTGCGGATGAGGCCTTACGATAATCTTATACCTGAGCTTCTGAAGCTCGGCGATAAGCGGATCTATACATACGTCGAAAATATTGTCGCTCTGCCACGACGGCGCTATAATGATCTGAGGGATCTCATTTTCCTCATGCTTCTGAAGCGAATAGCACCTGTTCATTTCGTCAATAAGCGGATAACCTGTCTCTACGACACGCTTTCTCGGAGTTTTGTAGAACTCCTCCATAGCTCTTATATCCTCAACATGACGTTTCCCGTAAGCAAAGATCGTATCATACCAGTCTATCGCGCCCTTACGCAGAAGGAACGTGGCGCTTCCTACTCCGTGCGGCATATATATATATTCCACATCTTTCCTGACTCTTGAGCGCTTGATGTGATACTTTTCGAGATCCGGCATCGTCATAAGGCACATATCACTTTCCAGCTTCATAAAAAGAGGAATGAGATACTTGTCCGAAGAGATGTAATATGCGTGAATATTCTTTCTCGCGTCAGCGAATATGGAGTCGTTGGGATCGCTCGTTACGTAATGAATATCAATATCGGAATTCTCGCAGATATAATCAATGATCTTCTCAAAATACTTGTAAAAGCCTTTAGATTCGGAATAGATCATCAGCTTCATGTCCTTGACTTCAAAGAAGCGCTTGTAGTCTGCTTTTTCACGCGAGAGGAAAGTCTTATGCTCTTTTTCCTTCTCGATTCGCGCCTGATTCATACGCATCAGATGATCGTAGTCGATATACTTTCTCGGACGGATCACGGCGTTGAGAATGAACATTGTCGGTATCGAAAACAGATTGCCGAAGATCCAGTAAAGCCCCACTCCTGCCGGCACCAGGAACGAAAAGTAAACCGAGAACGAGATGAGGAACGCCGTTGTGAGAACCTTGTTCAGCTTATTCTGAGCGACCTGGAGCACATTTATCTTGTTCTGCACAAAGCACATCAGCAGCGCACTCAGCCCCGAAAAAGCAGGGATCAGAAGAAGGTTATTGAAGCTCTTCAACGACGGCGTGAGGCTCAGATCTATCCCGGCAAAATTCATATTCAGCGCGGAGATATCCTTCGCGGCGTCAGAAAGAGCCGTCGGAACCAGCTGCGAGCCGTGCTTTATCTGGTTGATGATCTCAAGCTGGTACGCATTTTCCTCGGCGGCGATCTCCGGCGAGAACGAAGCAAGCCAGGCGCGGAAGCTGTCAATAACATCCGAGGGAAATCCGAGCGTAAAGCTCAGAGGATGGTAAACGATAAATACGAGACCGAGCACAAGGGGGATCTGAATAAACAGAGGGATAAGGCTCACAAACGGGCTGTATTTATACCTTTTGTAAAGAGCAAGCCGCTCGTCCGCAAGACGATCCTTGTCGTCTACATATTTTATACGAAGCGCGTTCTCCTCCGGCATAAGACGTATCATCTTGACAGAATTGAACTGAGTCAGAATCGCCGTTGGGAAAAGGACAACCTTAGTAATAAGCGTAAACAGAATTATGCTTACGCCGTAATTTCCGGTCAGGTCAAAGCACAGCTTCATGATCCAGCCGAGAGCCGAACCGATAAATTTTAGCACGGCAAATACCTCGCTTCCGTTACTTGTCGTTCAGCAGATCGTCCGCCGTGATATCCGTTTTTTCGTCACGGCGCGTATGCTCGGACGCCGGCATCTCGGTTTTTTCACCCTTGCCGAATTTCGTCTTGAAAAAGCGCTTGATCTTATTCCTGTATACACCCAAAACAGCACCGATCGCGATAACTGCGCCGGCTGCGATCTGTATGATATAGCTCGTAGCCGCGGGATCAATATAAGCCGTGGCAGGATGCAGCGTGTTTATTATACAACTGATCATTATGTTTAGCTCCTTTATTCTATATACTCCCAGCAGGAGAAGTCGTGCGCGTCGCCTGAGACCTTATATTTGCAGATAAGCACGTAACCGAGATTTATCCCCCTGGCATCGTGGATACTGATAATCCTTTCGGGGGAAGCCTTGTGTGAGATAACGTCTTCGTACGAGCTGCCGTATGCTTCGTGATCGAAACCTAAGTATTCGAGAATACTGGCGGTAAAGAACGAATTTGAAAGCTCCGTCTCGTTATCTATACGGAAGGGATCGTTGTGAATCCCTGCTTCTTTTATGAGCAGTCCGGTCGTGACGCATTCATCGAGGTGATCTAAACTGCGGTTTTTTTCCGTCGGAGGCAAACCGTGATCTCCGAGAATTATAATAGTCGAATTATCGAATACGCCTAGCTCCTTCATCTGATCGAAATACTCCTTCAGAATGGAAAACGAGCCTCTGAGAGTCGTTATGTCGTCAGGAATGCTCTCCTTATCGTACCCGGGATAAAGACCGGATATTTCAGCAGAAACGTCGTGTGTGGCGTTGAGATGGAAAAAGCTGAATGCACTTTTTTCGTCCGCCTTGCTGAGACCGCTCTTTGTGATCGCGTTATAGAACTGAATGTCGGACTCCGGAGTTATCACACCGAACATCGCGTCGGACATATCTCCCTTTAGTGTGAACGAATTGTAGGCTGACCATTCGGAAATATAACCTGCGCTGTTCGCTTTAAGATAGTATGGAAATACCTTGAGCTTAGAAAGCTCGAGCATCGTTTTCACGACACCCTTGCTGCCGGTGTAATTTACTTCGTAATCAAGCTCCTGGGAATCGCTGAAGGAATCGAACAGATCCTTCACATACGACATTGACCAGTAAACTGATACCTGATCGGTAAGGACATTGACTCTGACTCCGTTGTCCTTCAGCGTTTTTATCATATTGTCCTTTTCCCATGCCTCGGTAAGGTATTCGCCGCGCGTCTGCCCGGAATACTCGTTGCCCGTAAGCATTTGTGCGATCGAGGGAAAAGTGTATGTACTCGATGAGATATTATTCCGGTAGTACGTAAAGCCCTGAAGCTCGTCCTTCAGCTCCGGATACGTTTCCAGCGCCTCGTCCATATACATTCCGTCGAGACGGTCAATTAAAAAAACAACCACGTTTTTTTCCGGAGACATCTCAAATGATTTAGCGTACGAGAAAACAGGAAAGCTCGTTTCTGCTCCGTCTTCACCGCCGGAGAACATCATGGAAATGTTGCCGACGAGCTGCATTGCTATCAGAATTCCGGCAATAAACGTGACCGTTTTATCGCTAAAATGCTTGAGGAACGATCTGTCCGGGTAATCCTCCTTAGCCTTCATGATAAACAAGGGCGTAAAAGCGATAAACAGATATATGATCGCGTTTACAATATTGCGGACGCTTATATCCGAATAGTCGTTGGCGTCACCGGAGATCAGCGTCATTCCTCCGTTTAGGAAGAGCATCTGGATATACATAGCAATCAGGACGCCGAGAATAAGATCGCGCGTTACGCGGAAGAGCTTCTCCCCGATAAAAAGGGAAAGCATCAAAACTGCCGAAAGCACAGCCGAAGCAATGACTGCACACAGAAGCATCGGAACAGCGACCTCTGAAAACTCAAGGAAAAAGATCGACCGGTTTGACAGATATGTATCAATCGGAGAAAAGTAACAAAATGTGAAGCCGAATGTCAAACAGACAAGCAGTCCGCTGACAACATTCAGCTTTGTAAATCTGCTTGACAGAGGCTGCTTTTCTTTTTTCACAACAGTCTCTTTTTCATTATTCTTTTTACCGTTTTTCATTCAATCCCTTCCTTATTATCATTTTCTTTGCCTCAACCGCTAAACATCGTGATCCATAACATCGAAGCGGAGAAAAGATACGGCTTGCTTTGCGTAATCATCAAGTTCTGTTTCGGTCTTTCCGTATGGAACGGCATCAATCGTCGAACAGAGATGTGGAGAAATAACGCTCGGCGGTATCGGGAAGGATCGTAACGACCGTTTTGCCCGGACCGAGCTTTTTCGCGAGCTTTAACGCCGCCGCGACATTTGAACCGCTCGAAATGCCGCACATAAGACCTTCCTCGCGCGCAAGCCTCTTCGAGGTTTCAAGCGCCTCTTCGTCATTTACGACGTATATATCGTCGTAGATGCTCCGGTTGAGGATATCGGGGATAATTCCGTCGCCGATACCCATCTGGATATGCGTTCCGATATTTCCGCCGGCGAGGATAGCGGCGTTTTCCGGCTCGACCGCCCAGATCTCTATACCGGGATACTGAGCTTTAAGCACCTCTCCTATACCGGTTATCGTTCCGCCCGTACCGATGCCGCTGCAGAAGCCGTGGATAGGCTTTGCTGCCTGCGCCATGATCTCGAGCGCCGTGTGGCGCTTCTGGGCGAGCGTATTGTTTTCATTTTCAAACTGCTGAGGAACGAAGACGCGCGGATCCTCGTCTCTCATGCGAATAGCCGTACGGAGGCATTCGTCGATACATTTTCCGATATCGCCGTCGTCGTGAATGAGGATCACCTCCGAGCCGTAGTGGCGAACGAGCTTGTGGCGCTCCTCGCTGACGGAATCGGGCATGATTATTATAGTTTTATACCCCTTCACTGCACCGACGAGAGCAAGGCCTATGCCCTGGTTGCCGCTTGTCGGCTCGACGATAATCGTATCCTTATTTATCAGGCCGTCGCGCTCCGCCTGCTCGATCATGTTCAGGGCGGTGCGTGTTTTGATCGAGCCGCCGACATTGAGCGCCTCAACCTTTACGAGGATCTCAGCGCTGTCTTCGCCGACAAGCCTGTTCAGCCTGACCATCGGGGTATTCCCAACGGCTTCAAGTATGTTGTTCCATCGGGGTATTCCCAACGGCTTCAAGTATGTTGTTGTTTATCAAATCGAAAACCTCCGAATAATGCTTTTTGTGATCGAATATACGCGGACAAACATTCCGTTATTAGGGAACCACTGATTAAATCACGTCCTTCGGACTGAGCACCAAATTTGCTTGCATCTTTTTGTCAAATTGCACTCAAAATCCTTGAAATACGTCAGTATTCCTGCGGATTTTTCGCACAATTTGCCTAAAAATCTGACGGCGCAACTTCGGCACTCGATTTAATCAGTGTCTCCTTAGAAACAGCAATAATGATTTCTTAAGAGGGCACTTCTGAAACCTCCTGCCGCTCATCTGCTACACATAAAAAACGGCACCAGGCTTTAGAACTGCCCCTAAATATACTAC